>NZ_JBWKZB010000020.1:80367-109071 GCF_059424105.1 Pseudomonas sp. GW456-E7
ATCTTTTGATCTTGATCTTCTGCGATCCAGAAAAAACAAAATCAAAAGATCGCAGCCTGCGGCAGCTCCTACAGGTTCAGCGCATGGTCCGCTCGCTTCGGATCAGTCGCGTGGAACCAGGTCCAGGCACACCGAGTTGATGCAATAACGCAGGCCTGTCGGCGGCGGACCATCAGGGAAAACATGCCCCAGGTGCGCGTCGCATTTGGCGCAGACCACTTCGGTGCGGATCATGCCGTGGCTGACATCACGGATCTCGGTCATGGCGCTGTCGCCGATCGGCGCGTAGAAACTCGGCCAGCCGCAGCCGGAATCGAATTTGGTCCTGGAGTCGAACAGCGGTTCGCTACAGCAGATGCAGTGGTAGACACCGTCGGTTTTGGTGGCGTTGTATTTACCGGAAAACGGCCGTTCGGTGCCTTTGAGGCGGCACACGTTGTACTGCTCTGGATCGAGCATCGCCTTCCATTCTTCCAGGGTTTTTTCCAACTTTTCCATCATCACACCTCAGCGGCTGAAAAAGCCCGATCTGTACCTTTTCCACGGATCGGGCGGCACGTATGATTGCGCCTCGTAAAACGCCAGTCTGGCAGCCAGACCACGCGCATTCAAACGGAAATATGGGTGCTGCATCTCAAGGCGCCGGGCCTGTGTGAATACGCAGGATTCCCAGCACGGCTGTCCAAACGCCGTCTGGATCGTTCATTTTCGGGAACACATCGCTATGCAGGTCAGCAAATCGAACAAGCTCGCCAACGTCTGCTACGACATTCGCGGCCCGGTGCTCAAGCACGCCAAGCGCCTGGAAGAGGAAGGCCATCGCATCCTCAAGCTGAACATCGGCAACCCGGCGCCTTTTGGTTTCGAAGCGCCGGATGAAATCCTCCAGGACGTGATCCGCAACCTGCCGACCGCCCAGGGCTATAGTGACTCCAAGGGCCTGTTCAGTGCGCGCAAGGCCGTGATGCAGTATTACCAGCAAAAGCAGGTAGAAGGCGTCGGCATTGAAGACATCTACCTGGGCAATGGTGTTTCCGAACTGATCGTGATGTCGATGCAGGCCCTGCTCAACAATGGCGACGAAGTGCTGGTGCCTGCACCTGATTACCCGCTATGGACCGCCGCCGTGAGCCTGTCCGGCGGCAATCCGGTGCATTACCTGTGCGACGAGCAAGCCAACTGGTGGCCAGACCTGGCCGACATCAAGGCCAAGATCACGCCGAACACCAAGGCCCTGGTGATCATCAACCCGAACAACCCGACTGGCGCTGTGTATTCGAAGGAAGTGCTGCTGGGGATGCTGGAACTGGCCCGCCAGCACAACCTGGTGGTGTTCTCCGACGAAATCTACGACAAGATCCTCTACGACGATGCCGTGCACATCTGCACCGCCTCCCTGGCGCCGGACCTGCTGTGCCTGACCTTCAACGGTCTGTCCAAGTCCTATCGCGTGGCCGGTTTCCGTTCCGGCTGGATCGCCATTTCCGGTCCGAAACACCACGCCCAGAGCTACATCGAAGGCATCGACATGCTGGCGAACATGCGCCTGTGCGCCAACGTGCCGAGCCAGCATGCGATCCAGACCGCCCTGGGCGGCTACCAGAGCATCAATGACCTGGTGCTGCCACAAGGTCGCCTGCTCGAACAGCGCAACCGCACCTGGGAACTGCTCAACGACATTCCGGGCGTGAGCTGCGTCAAGCCGATGGGCGCGCTGTACGCATTCCCGCGCATCGACCCGAAAGTCTGCCCGATCCACAACGACGAGAAATTCGTCCTCGACCTGCTGCTCTCCGAAAAGCTGCTGGTGGTTCAAGGCACCGCATTCAACTGGCCATGGCCAGACCACTTCCGCGTCGTGACCCTGCCACGTGTCGATGACCTGGAGATGGCCATCGGACGCATCGGCGGCTTCCTCAAGTCCTACCGCCAGTAAGCGCCCGCCACCGTGCGACACGCCTGCGCGTCGCACGGTGATTTTCATCCGGCAACATTTGTTTGCATTGCGTCGCTGGCAGTCGTTTTGCCCGCTGCCGGACAACGCCGTGCCTGCTCGCGCCTAACAAAGGCGGGGCGTTCGACATGAATTGACTGACAAACACTTCCTGCACTCGCGTCGGAAATGCCCTGCAAGCAGCTAGACTATTGCCGTAGGACACAGTTTGAAATAGTCACCCGGTTGAATACCCCGGTGCAGCACCTTATATACCCCGCAGTACGCTACATCTTTAGCATGAGGAGATTTCTACAACCATGATGCGCATCCTGCTGTTCTTGGCCACTAACCTGGCGGTCGTGCTGATTGCCAGCATCACCCTGAGCCTTTTCGGCTTCAACGGGTTCATGGCGGCCAATGGGGTTGACCTCAACCTCAATCAGCTGCTGATTTTCTGTGCGGTCTTTGGTTTCGCCGGTTCACTGTTCTCGCTGTTCATCTCCAAGTGGATGGCGAAGATGAGCACCAGCACCCAGATCATCACCCAGCCACGCACCCGTCACGAGCAATGGCTGCTGCAAACCGTCGAGCAACTGTCCCGCGAAGCCGGGATCAAGATGCCCGAAGTCGGCATTTTCCCTGCCTACGAGGCGAACGCCTTCGCCACCGGCTGGAACAAGAACGACGCACTGGTCGCCGTGAGCCAAGGCTTGCTCGAGCGCTTTTCGCCCGATGAAGTCAAAGCCGTCCTGGCCCACGAAATCGGCCACGTGGCCAATGGCGACATGGTTACCCTGGCGCTGATCCAGGGCGTGGTGAACACCTTCGTGATGTTCTTCGCCCGGATCATCGGCAATTTCGTCGACAAGGTGATCTTCAAGAACGAAGAAGGCCAGGGCATTGCCTACTACGTGGCGACCATCTTCGCCGAACTGGTTCTGGGCATCCTGGCCAGCGCCATCGTCATGTGGTTCTCGCGCAAGCGCGAATTCCGTGCCGACGAAGCCGGTGCAAACCTGGCCGGCACCGCCGCGATGATTGGCGCCCTGCAACGCCTGCGGGCGGAACAAGGCCTGCCGGTGCACATGCCCGACACCCTGAACGCTTTCGGCATCAATGGTGGCATCAAGCAAGGGTTCGCTCGCATGTTCATGAGCCACCCACCACTGGAAGAACGCATCGACGCCCTGGCTCGTCGCCGCGGCTAAGAGGTTCCACCGCAAATGAAAAGGCCCGCAGCGATGCGGGCCTTTTTTTGTCTGCTTGAATACTTCGGTGCGTTTCAGGGCCTCTTCGCGGGCAAGCCCGCGAAGAGGCCTGGACTAACAACTAATTACTGACTGGAAACCCGATACACCCGCTCCTCAAGTCGCGTCACACCCGCCTCCAGGAACTTCCCGCTCTCGCTCAACACGTCCTGATCTTCCAGGATCTTCAGCGCCCATGAGTCCCCGAACAACCGCCGCACCTCATCATCGAGCACAGCAAACGGCGGACCGGGCATTTGCGCCTGGTCATAGTCCAGGGTAATCAGCAGGCCAAGGGACTCCCTCGGCAGAATCCGCTTCAAATGGGCGGCATAGCGCTCTCGCATTTCCGTCGGCAACGCGATCAACGCCGCGCGATCATAAAGCGCGGAGCAATCGGCAACATCGCCGGCCGTCAGCTCAAAGAAATCGCCGCACCAAAGCTCGATGGAACCTGCCCGATAGACCTTGAAAGGCCCCTGCTCACTGACGGCCGGATCAAAGCCATGCTCGCTGAAAAACTCCTCGATGGCTTTTTCCGACAGCTCGACGCCCAGGACCTCATGACCTTGATGGGCGAGCCAAAGCAAATCCAGGCTTTTTCCACATAACGGCACCAACACGCGTGCCCCCTCTTCAAGGCTTAACGCTGGCCAGAACCGTTTCAGATAAGGGTTCACCTGTGGCAGGTGAAAGCCGATCTGATTCGCCGCCCATTTCTTGTGCCAAAACTCCGGCTGCATAAATAACCCCGAAAATTCGATCAAAACACCCTAAAACTTATATTAGATTTAGATTAATGATCTGACTGAAGATGTTGCATCTTAACTCTCAGGAGCTCATTCATGTTCCCCAGCCTGTACATATCCCACGGCTCCCCCATGCTCGCCCTGGAACCCGGTGCCAGCGGACCGGCACTCGCCCGCCTGGCCGCCGAGATACCCAGGCCCAAAGCTATCGTGATCGTGTCTGCGCACTGGGAAAGCAATGAGCTGCTGGTCAGCGGCAATCCGCAGCCTGAAACCTGGCATGACTTCGGTGGATTCCCCAAAGCCCTGTTCGAGGTCCAGTACCCGGCACCCGGCGACCCGCAACTCGCCGCAGAGGTTACCGAACTACTGATAACCGCTGGCTTTCCTGCGCGCATCGACAGCAATCGGCCTTTCGACCATGGCGTCTGGGTGCCTTTATCGCTGATGTACCCGCAAGCAGACATCCCGATTGTCCAGGTTTCGCTGCCCACCCGGGCCGGCCCTGCTCTACAGACCCGCGTTGGCCACGCGCTGGCCAGCCTGCGCGAGCACGGCGTCCTGTTGATCGGCTCCGGCAGCATCACTCACAACCTGCGGGAGCTGGACTGGCATGCCGGCCCCGAGAGCGTTGAGCCCTGGGCGCTGGCGTTTCGCGACTGGATGATCGAGAAACTCGCAGCGAACGACGAAGCCGCACTGCATGACTACCGCGCTCAGGCCCCCCATGCCGCGCGCAATCACCCCAGCGACGAACACCTGTTGCCGCTGTACTTTGCCCGCGCCGCCGGTGGGCCGTTCAGCATTGCCCATCAGGGGTTCACCATGGGCGCACTGGGCATGGACATCTATCGATTCGGCTGACAGCCAGACCGCATCATGGCCTTCGCGAGCAAGCCCGCTCCCACATTTGATCGCATTTTTTCTGAAGTAAAGCGGTCGTCTGTGGGAGCGGGCTTGCTCGCGAAGGGCGGCGACACAAATCCATGGCCAACCACAAATCAGCAGGCAAAAAAATCCCCGAACCAGTCGGGGATTTTTCATGTTCGATCAATCAGCTCGAGAGCGGATCAATCTTCGCGGTAGCGACGCAGCTTCAACTGCTTGCCGGCAACGCGAGTGTCCTTCAGCTTGGTCAGCAACTTCTCCAGACCATCTTCCGGCAGCTCGACGAGGCTGAAGCTGTCACGCACCTGGATGCGACCGATCGCTTCACGCGCCAGACCACCTTCGTTGAGGATGGCGCCCAGCAGGTTCTTGGCAGCGATACCGTCACGCGCGCCCAGCGCGGTACGGCAACGTGCACGACCTTCGCCCAGCGGCATCGGAGCACGACGCTCGCGGTCGCCACGCTCAGGACGATCACCGGAACGCTCTGGACGATCGCCACGCGGTGCATTGTTCGGCACCAGTGGACGCTCTTTCTCGATAGCGGCCAGGTTCAGCGCTTGACCGTTGGTTGCCTTGCGCAGCAGGGCTGCGGCCAGGGCACGCGGGCTGCAACCGATATCGGCGGTCAGGCGATCGAGCAGATCACCGTGGGTCGATTCGGCTTCAGCCACCAGCGGCGACAGGCTGTTGGTCAGTTTCTTGATGCGCGCATCCAGAACAGCTTGAGCGTCTGGCAGGCGAACTTCAGCAACCTTTTGACCGGTTACACGCTCGATCACTTGCAGCATGCGGCGCTCACGCGGAGTCACCAGCAGCAATGCACGACCTTCGCGACCGGCACGGCCGGTACGGCCGATACGGTGAACGTAGGACTCCGGATCGTACGGCATGTCAACGTTGAACACGTGAGTGATGCGCGGAACGTCCAGGCCACGAGCGGCAACGTCGGTCGCCACAACGATGTCCAGACGGCCATCCTTGAGGGAGTCGATCACGCGCTCACGCTGGTTCTGGGCGATGTCACCGTTCAGCGCAGCGGCTTTGTAGCCTTTGGCTTCCAGGGCACTGGCCAGGTCCAGGGTCGCTTGCTTGGTGCGCACGAACATGATCAGGGCGTCGAAATCTTCCACTTCCAGCAAGCTGAGAACGGCCGAAGTCTTCTGGTCAGCGTGAACCAGCAGGTGAGCCTGCTCGATCGCGGTAACGGTCTGGGTCTTGCTCTGAATCTTGACGTGCTTCGGATCGCGCAGGTGGCGCTCGGCGATGGCACGGATCGACTGAGGCAGGGTTGCCGAGAACAGTACGGTCTGACGGGTTTCCGGCATGGCCTTGAAGATGACTTCCAGGTCGTCCATGAAGCCCAGCTTGAGCATTTCGTCGGCTTCGTCGAGAACCAGGTGGTTCACGGTCGCCAGTACTTTTTCGTCGCGACGCAGGTGGTCGCACAGACGGCCCGGAGTGGCGACAACGATTTGTGCGCCATTACGGATTGCTTTCAGTTGTGGGCCCATCGGCGCGCCGCCGTAGACAGCCACAACAGTCACGCCCGGCATTTGCTTGGCGTAGGTTTCGAAAGCGGTTGCAACTTGTAGCGCCAACTCACGAGTTGGGGCCAGGATCAGAGCTTGCGGCTCGCGCTTGGACGGATCAATGCGGTGCAGAATTGGCAGGGCAAAGGCAGCGGTTTTACCGGTACCGGTTTGCGCCTGACCAATCATATCGTGACCGGCGAGAATGATCGGGATCGACTGCTGCTGAATGGCCGAAGGCTCTTCATAGCCGGTAGCGACTACTGCAGCGACAATATTTGGATGAAGTTCAAGAGCGGCGAAGCCGCCGATTTCCTGGGTCATGGGTCTGCCTCTAAGTGCATCCGCAAAGACCCATGCTCCAAAGCTGCACATGCCGTGTTGAGACTCAAGAGTCGCCCTGGCAGCTTTGTCGGCGGGGATTTGCGAAAACGAATGAATGAAAAGAATCGTCAAGGAAGAGTCCGCTGGGCGGACGTGCAGCCGAAGCTGGCTTCGGGGAATTGCGCTACCTAAACGCGGCCCGGTTAAAGGCCGGCGCGCACTATACCGGAATTCGTCAAAAAAGGGAGCTTTTTTTATCGGAAATCCACCGCATACACCGTTGTGTCACAGGCTTTGCGAATAATCGGTGAGCCGTCTATTTTTCAAAGGCCCGGCCTTGCGGGTGATGGCGCTAAAACGGTTCACCCCTTACCGTGCAGACCGCAGGTCCCCGCACGCCTCTCCTACCCCCGAGGACCGCTCCATGAATCAGCCCAGCTCCAGTCGAGTCAGCCGCGAACGGCGCGGCCATGTGTTCCTGATCGGTCTGGATCGGGTGGCCAAGCGCAACGCCTTCGATCTCGACCTGCTCAACGCGCTGAGCCTGGCCTATGGCGAATTCGAGGCCGACAGCGAAGCGCGGGTGGCGGTGGTGTTCGCTCATGGCGAGCACTTTACCGCCGGGCTCGATCTGGTCAATGCCAGCGTCACACTGGCAGATGGCTGGCAGGTTCCACCCGGCGGCTGTGATCCGTGGGCGGTGTTCGCCGGTCCCAGAGTCAGCAAACCGGTGATTGTCGCCGCCCAGGGTTATTGCCTGACCATCGGCATCGAGCTGATGCTGGCCGCCGACATCAACCTGTGCGCCAGCAACACCCGGTTCGCGCAGATGGAAGTGCAACGCGGGATCTTCCCCTTCGGCGGTGCCACCCTGCGTCTGCATCAGGTGGCCGGCTGGGGCAATGCCATGCGCTGGCTGTTGACCGGGGATGAGTTCGACGCCCGTGACGCCTTGCACCTGGGCCTGGTGCAGGAGGTCATGGCCAGCGAGGACTTGCTGCCCCGGGCGATTGAACTGGCCGAGCGGATCGCCCGCCAGGCGCCGCTCGGCGTTCAAGCGACACTGATGTCTGCGCGACAGGCCCGCTATGAAGGGGAAACCGCGGCGGCACAGGCGTTGCCGCTGCTGGTGAAGAAGTTGATGGCTAGCGAGGACGTCAAGGAAGGTGTGCGGTCGATGGTGGAGCGACGGCCTGGGGTCTTCAAAGGGATTTGATTTTAATTTTTGGCTTTGATGGCCCCTTCGCGAGCAAGCCCGCTCCCACAGGGGATCGCGTTCAAATGTGGGAGCGGGCTTGCCCGCGAAGGGGCCAGTCCAGACAATCAATTAATCAGGTAGCCGGGCGAATGCACTTGATCAACGAATCCAGCGAATACCCCAACCGTGGCGCCAGCGCTTCGGCGCGGGCGATCAGGCCGGCCATGTCCAGATCCTGATCCAGCTCAGAAGGCACGATCAGGATCACGTTGCCCTCCTTCACCGGCAATTCCCAATAGTGGCGGTGATACAAACCGCGCAACAAGGCGGCGCCCAGGGGTTTGCCATCGTCGGTCGCCCACTGATTGATCACCAGCCAGCCACCCGGATTCAATCGCTTCTGGCAGTTTTCCAGGAAGTTCCAGGCCAGATGCCCGACACCGGGGCCGACATCGGTATAAAGGTCGACGAAAATCAGGTCCGCCGATTCTGCGCTATCCAGCAATTCCAGCGCATCGCCAACGCGGATGTACAGGCGCGGATCGTCATCCAGCCCCAGATACTCAATGGCCAGGCGCGGCACGTCCGGGCGCAGCTCGATGGCTTCGACATCTTCCAGCGGCAGGAACTTGAGGCAGGCCTGGGTCAACGTACCGGCGCCGAGACCGAGAAACAGTGCGCTTTCGGGTAGTTCATGGCACAGCGCGCCGATCAGCATCGCCCGGGTATAGTCGTACTCGAGCCAGCTCGGATCGGCGGTGAACACGCAGCTTTGCTCGATGGCATCACCGAACTCGAGAAAACGGTAATCAGCCACTTCCAGCACACGAATCACACCGAACTCGTCCTGTACCTCGGCGAGCAGATGCTCGACGCGTTCCTCAGTCATTTCATCTCCTGACCGTCACCGGGGCCGGCAACGCAATAACACCGCGTGCAGAGAGCGGCAAAGGCGAGATTGTCAGCGATGCGACGGGAACAGGTCACGCACTAATTTGCTGATAACATGGACGTCCGAGCGAAAACACTAGAGACCGTGATGAGCCAACCCTGGAGCCCTGACAGCTGGCGCGCCCTGCCGATCCAGCAACAACCCCGATACCCCGACGCCGCGCATTTGCAGCAGGTCGAGCAGACCCTGGCCAGCTATCCGCCGCTGGTGTTTGCCGGTGAAGCCCGTGAGTTGCGCCGTCAGTTTGCCGAGGTGACCCAGGGCCGCGCGTTTCTGTTGCAGGGTGGCGACTGCGCCGAAAGCTTCGCCGAATTCTCCGCGGCAAAAATCCGCGACACCTTCAAGGTGTTGCTGCAGATGGCCATCGTGATGACTTTTGCCGCCGGCTGCCCGGTGGTCAAGGTCGGGCGCATGGCCGGGCAGTTCGCCAAGCCGCGTTCGGCCAACGACGAAACCATCGATGGCGTGACGCTGCCCGCCTACCGTGGCGACATCGTCAATGGCATCGGTTTCGACGAAAAAAGCCGCGTGCCGGACCCCGAGCGCCTGTTGCAGTCCTATCACCAGTCCACCGCCACCCTGAACCTGCTGCGTGCGTTCGCCCAGGGCGGTTTTGCCGATCTGCATCAGGTGCACAAGTGGAACCTGGACTTCATCGCCAACTCGGCGCTGGCGGAAAAATACAGCCACCTGGCCGATCGTATCGATGAAACCCTGGCGTTCATGCGCGCCTGCGGCATGGACAGTTCGCCGCAGCTGCGCGAAACCAGTTTCTTCACCGCCCACGAAGCGCTGCTGCTGAACTACGAAGAAGCTTTCGTGCGTCGCGACAGCCTGACCAACGATTACTACGATTGCTCGGCGCACATGCTGTGGATCGGCGACCGCACCCGCCAGCTCGACGGCGCCCACGTCGAATTCCTGCGCGGGGTGAACAACCCGATCGGGGTCAAGGTCGGCCCGAGCATGAACCCCGACGACCTGATTCGCCTGATCGATGTGCTCAACCCGGACAACGATCCGGGCCGCCTGAACCTGATCGCACGGATGGGCGCGAACAAGGTCGGCGATCATTTGCCGCAACTGATCCGTGCCGTCCAGCGAGAAGGCAAGCAGGTGCTGTGGAGTTCCGACCCGATGCATGGCAACACCATCAAGGCCAGCAGCGGCTACAAGACCCGCGACTTCGCGCAGATCCTTGGCGAGGTGAAGCAGTTCTTCCAGGTGCACGAAGCCGAAGGCAGTTATGCCGGTGGTATCCATATCGAAATGACCGGGCAGAACGTTACCGAGTGCATCGGGGGTGCGCGGCCGATTACCGAGGACGGTTTGTCGGATCGCTACCACACCCATTGCGACCCGCGGATGAATGCCGATCAGTCGCTGGAACTGGCGTTTTTGATTGCTGAAACCCTGAAGCAGGTTCGTCGATAAACGATAACTGTAGGAGCTGCCGCAGGCTGCGATCTTTTGATTTTTCAAGATCAAAAGATCGCAGCCTGCGGCAGCTCCTACAAAAGCAGGGCTTCAGTCACCTTCAAATTGTGTGAATGCCACCCGCAACCTTGCCGCACTCGCCCGCGGGCAGTTCAACTGAACCTGCGCCAGCCCCAGCCAATCCGCCATCTGCCGCAGATTGACCGCCAACGCCAACATCCCCTCGTCATCCAGTCCCGTTTCTTCTTCATGCACCGCATGCACAGCCAAACGACCCGCCGCACGCTCGGCACGCAGATCGACCCGTGCGGCAATCCGTTCGTTGTGCAGAAACGGCAGCACGTAATAGCCGTAAACGCGCTTGTCCTGCGGCGTGTAGATTTCCAGCCGATAACGGAAATCAAACAGCCGCTCCGTACGGCTGCGCTCCCAGATCAGCGAATCGAACGGCGAGAGCAAGGCACTGGCCGCGACTTTGCGCGGCACCTTCGGCTCGGGCAGGCAATAGGCCGGTTGTCGCCAGCCCTGGACTTCGCAGGTCAGCAATTCACCGGCCTCGACCAACTCGGCCAAACGTGGACGACTGTCCGCAGGGTTCAGGCGGAAATAGTCTCGCAAGTCCTTCTCCGTACCGACACCCAAGGCCGTTGCCGCATGCCGTAACAGGCCGCGCTGGGCGTCAGCTTCATCCAGGACGGGCTGCGCAAGCACCGCCGAGGGAATCACCCGCTCCGGCAAATCGTAGAGCCTTTCGAACCCGCGCCGTCCAGCAACGGTCACTTCACCGGCAGCGAACAGCCATTCCAGCGCATGCTTTTCCGCACTCCAGTCCCACCAGGGCCCGGCACGCTCCTGGCGGGTCGACAGGCTTCCGGCACCCAGCGCGCCCTGCTGCTCGACCGATGCCAGCACGCGACGAATCGTGTCTTGCTGCTCACGCCCAAAACGCGCCAATTGCTGATAGATGTCTTCGCCACGGCTCGCTCGCTGCATGCGCCAACGCATCAGCGGGTACAGGGAAAGCGGTAACAACGAGGCTTCATGGCCCCAATACTCAAAGAGTGTCCGACGCCGGCCCTGGCTCCAGGCAGCCTGGTCGAGCAAGTCGGAGGAGTAATGGCCGAGGCGGGAGAACAGCGGAAGGTAGTGCGAACGCACCACTGCATTGACCGAATCGATCTGCAAAATGCCCAGCCGTTCGATCAGTCGGTTGAGCGCAACAGCCTTGATCGCCGCTGGCGACTGCCGCCCGTTGAACCCTTGGGCGGCCAGCGCCAGACGCCGAGCCTGTTTGAGGGTAAAGGACAATGTTGCGGGCATGGGCATCTCCTTGTCTGCTCGCAACCTACCTCACCGGTAAGGGGTTTGTGTAGCGTGGCATTCATCATTTATTGATCGGATCATTTATGCATCGGGTCGCTCCAGAACGGTTTGATCGACTCGTTCTCCACATCCGCACGACTCATGCCGATGTCCTTGAGCGCCTCGTCGCTCAAGCTCGCCAGCAGTTCGCGCTCGCGATGCAGTTCGTACCAGCGGCCGACCTTGTGCAGCAGATCGGATATCAGGTGAATCGAGTGTTTTTCCGCACCGTGGAACTCATGTTGACCTTTCATCTTGTTGCCCTCCGTTTGGATGGCTCCAGTCTCGCGCCGGGTCTAAGATCAATCCAACGAATGTTTCTGATGTCACATATCTCGGAGATTGATGAATGTCGGCCTACCCGAGTATCGATACCGAAGTGCTGCGCACCTTCGTCGCCATCGCCGACCAGGGCGGCTTTACCCGCGCCGGCGAATTGGTCAACCGCACCCAGTCAGCCGTCAGCATGCAGATGAAACGACTGGAAGAAGATGTGCTGCAGCGCCAGTTGTTCCAGCGCGACGGACGGCAGGTGCGGCTGACGGCCGAAGGCCAGGTGCTGCTGGGCTATGCGCGGCGGATCCTCAAGCTGCACAGCGAGGTCTTCAATACCCTGCGTGAGCCCGACATGGTCGGCACGGTGCGCATCGGCACGCCGGACGATTATGTGATGCGATTTCTCCCGGGGATTCTGCGCCGGTTTGCCCAGTCCTATCCGTTGATCCAGATCGAAGTGCACTGCGAATCATCGAAACAGCTGTTGATGCGCCAGGACCTGGACCTGTCCATCGTGACCCGCGAACCGGGCAGCGAAATCGGCCAGTTGTTGCGCAAGGAACGTTTTGTCTGGGCCGAGGCGCAATGCTACAGCGCCCACGAACAGACGCCGCTGCCGCTGGCGATGTTCAACAGCGATTGCTTCTGCCGCCAGTGGGCCTGCAATGCCCTGGATGCCCGGGGGCGCGATTACCGGGTGGCGTACAACAGCGACAGCCTGTCGGCGATCATGGCCGTGGTCAGCGCCGGCCTGGCAGTGACCGCGCAGCTTGAAAGCCTGATCACCGCGGACATGCGCATTCTGGGTGAAGCCGAGGATCTGCCGTTGCTGCCCGAGGCCAGCATCATGCTCGTGCGCAACCTGCATAACCCGTCACCGATCACCGAGTGCCTGGCCGACCACATCATTGATGGCTTCAAACTTTGAAAGCGAGCGTCACCGCACAGAACACCAGGAACCCGCAAAACAGCCCGCGCAGCAACCGCTCCGGCAAGGCGTGGGCAACCTTCACGCCCCAACTGATGCTCATCAGCCCCCCGACCGCCAGGGGTAAGCCGATCCCCCAGTTGACCTGATGGTGCACGGCATAAGTCACCAGCGTTACCCCCGTGCTCGGCAAGGCCAGCGCCAACGACAACCCCTGCGCAACCACCTGGCTGGTGCCGAACAGACTGGTCAGCACCGGTGTCGCCACCACCGCGCCTCCCACGCCGAACAACCCGCCCATTGTGCCTGATGCAGCGCCAAGCACGCCCAGCCAGGGCCATGAGTAGTTCATCTGTGACGTCGCCGTGGTGTGTGCGGCGAACATGCGAACAAGGTTGTACGCCGACAGTGCGATCAGAAACCCGACAAAACCTATGCGCATGGTTCGAGCATCGATGCCCACCGCCCAGATCGACCCGAGCCAGGCGAAGCAGAACCCCATGAGGGCCAAAGGTAGCGCGTGGCGCAGCTCGATCCGGTTGCGCTGATGGTAGCGCCACAGCGCCAGCATCACGTTCGGCACGACCATCACCAATGCCGTGCCTTGGGCGATCTGCTGGTCGAGCCCGAACAGCACGCCCAACAGTGGAATGGCAATCAGGCCACCGCCGATGCCGAACAAACCACCAAGCGTGCCCAGGGCGGCACCGAACACCAGGTACATCAGAAACTCAATCACGGCCGATTTCTCCTTACATCACGCCATTGATCCTACGCAGTTGCTGATGGCACGGAAACGCACAGCGACGCACAATGGCTGTGCCAAATTCGCACAAGCGCAGACTTGCCATGAATCCCAACCAACTGACCGACCAACTGGCTTTATTCCTCGATGTACTGGAAACCGGCAGTTTTTCCGCCGCCTCACGCCGTCATCCGATGACCCCTTCGGCCGTGGCACGGCGTATCGACAGCCTGGAAAACGCGGTCGGCAGTCAACTGTTCATCCGCAGCACGCATGCGGTGCGCGCTACCCCGGCAGGATTGGCCTTCGCCGAGCGAGCACGGCGGATCGTCGCCGAGTTGCGCCTGGCCCGGGCCGAGGCGGTGTCCTTGAGCAGCGCGCCGGAAGGCCTGATTCGTATCGATGCGCCAGCAGCCTTTGGGCGCCGGCACCTGGCACCGGTGATTGCCGATTTCCTCATGCTCTATCCGGGACTGGATGTGCAACTGCACCTGATCGACAGTTTCGTCGACATGCAGGGCCAGAACCTCGGCAAGGTCGATCTGGTGCTGCGCGCCGGACAATTGGCCGACACCCGGCTGGTGGCCACGCCACTGGCGAGCATGGTGCGTATTGCCTGCGCCAGCCCTGACTATTTGCGGCGACGCGGCGTGCCGACCGAGCCGTCACAGCTGATTGAACACGACGGCCTTGATTGGGATGGCCTGGCCCCGCTCTTCGCCTGGCGTTTCGAACGGGACGGGCACATGCAGTTGCATCGGCCGGCGCGGGTGCGCATGAGCGCCAACAATGCCGAGGCGCTGGTATGCGGCGCATTGGCCGGATTGGGTATCGCGCACCTGCCGACCTGGCTGGCCAGCGAGTACCTGTTGCGGGGTGAGTTGCTGCCGCTGTTCTGCGACAGCGGCCTGCCGAAACCGGAAAACGCCGGCATCTACGCCTTGCGCCTGGAGCAACAACCCAACTCCCGTAGCCGCTTGTTGCTGGAGTACCTGAAAACCCGCTTCAGCCCGGTTCCGCCCTGGGATCTGCTGTTGCAAACCCATTTGCAACGGCACTGATCAAAATTATCTGGCGCATTAAAGATTCGCCCGCTAGATTCCAAAGATCACAGATCAAGGCTTCGACATGAGCACCGAGCGCAACACCCCGGACAACTGCGACAACCTGCTGCTGGATAACCAGGCCTGCTTCGCCCTGCACTCCACTTCGCTGATGATGACCAAGGTCTACAAGCCCCTGCTGCAAGCGCTGGGCCTGACCTACCCGCAATACCTGGCAATGATGGTGTTGTGGGAAAAGGACGGTTTGACGGTAGGCGAAATCAGCACGCGATTGCTGACCGACCCCGGATCCTTGACGCCACTGCTCAAGCGCCTGGAGGCCGAAGGCCTGCTCAGCCGAACCCGCAGCCGCGAAGATGAACGCGTGGTGATCGTCGAGCTCACCGAACAGGGCCGGGCGTTGCGCGACAAGGCACGTGATATTCCCCAATGCATCCTCGGCGCCAGCGGGATGACACTGGAGCGCCTGCAAAACCTGCAAGCTGAGCTGCAAGCGCTGCGTCGCCACCTGCAGGACAGCCTGTAATTCCCCCCCCCCACTGTGGGAGCGAGCCTGCTCGCGAATGCAATGTCACATTCAACATAGATGTTGACTGACACATCGCAATCGCGAGCAGGCTCGCTCCCACATTAGCTTTGCGGCCTACCAGAAACACGGGCTCGTCACCTCCTCCTGAAAAAACAGACTGCCCCCTCACCGATAGCTCTAAGTCAACACTTCCGAGCATAACCGTCTCGCTGAACTTTGGTTTTTTCAAATTTCTTTGAAAATTTATCTTGCGCGCTAAACATTAGCGCGATACATTCATTTCGCACTTACTTAGCACGCAAACATTTAGCGCAAATAATCCAATCCCTGAACGAGGCTTTCACCATGCAAACTCTCTACACCGCAATCGCAACTTCCACCGGTGGCCGTGACGGTCGTGCGGTTTCCAGCGACAACATCCTCGACGTCAAACTCGCCATGCCGAAAGAACTCGGCGGTGCCGGCGGCGCAGCCACCAACCCTGAGCAACTGTTCGCCGCCGGCTACTCCGCCTGCTTCATCGGCGCCCTGAAATTCGTCGCCAGCCAGACCAAGCGCAGCATCCCGAGCGACGCTTCGATCACCGCCCATGTCGGCATCGGCCAGATTCCTGGCGGTTTCGGCCTGGACATCGACCTGCACATCAGCCTGCCGGGTCTTGAACAAGCCGATGCCCAGGCACTGGTCGACGCCGCCCACCAGGTCTGCCCGTACTCCAATGCCACCCGTGGCAACGTCGATGTGCGCCTGCACATAACCGTCTAAGCGCTGACTACCCAGGCCCGAACAGGAAACGAACATGAACACTTTCAGCAAAGTCTTGACCGGTACCCTTCTCGCTCTGTCGATCAACGGTGCGTTCGCAAGTGACGGGGTTGAACACAACACCCAGGCGTTTCTCGATGTGCTGAATGCCGGTACCGGCAAACCACTTGAACAACTCAGCCCGAAAGACGCCCGCGCCGTGCTGACGGGCGCGCAGGCCGGGGTGAAACTGACACTGCCAAAAGCCGATGTCAGCCAGAAGACCATTCAAGTCGACGGCCAACCGCTGAACCTGACCATCGTCCGGCCGGCCGGGGTCAAGGGTGAGCTGCCCGTGTTCATGTTCTTCCACGGCGGCGGCTGGGTACTGGGGGACTTCCCGACCCACGAGCGGCTGGTGCGTGACCTGGTGACGGGTTCGGGGGCAGCGGCCGTGTTCGTGAACTACACGCCGTCGCCGGAAGCCCATTACCCGGTGGCGATCAACCAGGCTTACGCCGCGACAAAATGGGTGGCCGAGCACGGCAAGGAGATCAACGTCGATGGCAAGCGCCTGGCGGTAGCCGGCAACAGTGTCGGCGGCAACATGGCGGCCGTGGTTGCGCTGATGGCCAAGGACAAGGGAACCCCGGCGATCAAGTTCCAGGTGTTGCTGTGGCCGGTGACGGATGCCAACTTCGAAACCGCGTCCTACAACCAGTTTGCCGAAGGGTACTTCCTCAGCAAAAATGCGATGAAGTGGTTCTGGGACAACTACACCACCGACGCCAACCAGCGTAACGAGATCTACGCCTCACCCCTGCGCGCAACCACTGCCCAGTTGAAAGGGTTGCCGCCAGCGCTGGTACAGACCGCCGGTGCCGATGTGTTGCGCGACGAAGGCGAAGCCTACGCCCGCAAACTAGATGAAGCCGGAGTGCCGGTGACCTCGGTGCGCTACAACGGCATGATCCACGACTACGGTCTGCTCAACGTGGTGAGCCAGGTGCCAGCGGTGCGTTCGGCGATGTTGCAGGCGTCTGAAGAGTTGAAACAGCACCTGAAATAAAACTGTGGGAGCGAGCTTGCTCGCGATAGCGGACTGTCAGGCAACACCTTTGTTGAATGCTCGGACGCCATCGCGAGCAAGCTCGCTCCCACAGGTTTTTTGGTTGAACCCGAAATCGCAGCCACAAAAAAGCCCGACTCAATGGTCGGGCTTTTTCATTCCTCAAGCAGTGCTTATTTGGCACGGCCTTTGTAGGAACCGCCTTCGCGGGTATCGATCTCGATCATGTCGCCGATTTCGATGAAGTCAGCAACCGACAGCTCGGTACCGTTCTTCAGTTTGGCAGGCTTCATTACCTTGCCGGAAGTATCGCCGCGAGCGGAACCTTCGGTGTAGTCAATCTGACGCACGATGGTGGTCGGCAGCTCTACGGAAACCAGACGGCCTTCGAAGAATACGGCTTCGCAAACGTCGGTCATGCCTTCTTCCACGAATGGCAGAACGCTTTCGATGTCTTCGGCGTTCAGCTCGTACATGGTGTAGTCGGTGGTGTCCATGAACGTGTAGGAGTCGCCGCTGATGAAGGACAGGGTCGCTTCCTTACGGTCGAGGATCACGTCGTCCAGCTTGTCGTCCGCACCGTATACGGTTTCGGTCTTGTAGCCGGTCAGCAGGTTCTTCAGCTTGGTCTTCATGATCGCGCTGTTACGACCGGACTTGGTGAATTCAGCTTTCTGAACCAGCCAAGGATCGTTGTCGATACGGATCACGGTACCGGGTTTGAGTTCTTTACCAGTTTTCATTGCGAATATCCGAATTTGGATGGGATTTACAAAAATCTAGGCCGCGTATCATATCCAATTTCCATAAAACTGTACCAGCGCCGTGGCAAGATCGGCCTGCAAGGCCTGTTCCAGACACCACGCTTCGGCGTGTTTTTCCAGCTCTGGCCAGTGTTTACAGGTGGATTGCCAGTGGTCGGGCATTTTTTCACCGGCGTTCCAGGCCCGCCAGAGACCGCTGATCGCCTCTCGCGCAGGGTCCGATAGCCCCTTCACATAGAGTTCGAGGAAAGCTTCGAGCTTGTCCAGATGGATATCTTCTTCCTGCCGGTAGATGTGCCAGAGGAATGGCCGCCCCGCCCATTGAGCGCGCACAAAGGAATCTTCGCCACGCACGGCATTGAAATCGCAGCACCACAGCAACCCGTCGTATTGGTCCTGGCGGACGAATGGCAGCACTTGCACGGTCAAGGCGTCACGCACATGCACGGCACCGGCCGCCAGCCCCTGCACACCGAGCCAACGCTCGACGTCGCCGAGAATCCGCCCTTCCGGTACCAGCAGGTGAGTGGCCGTCGAATCGCCAGCCATCGCATCGAGCCAACTGGCCAGCCCGGTGTTTTCGTAGGCGAACAATGAGATCAACTGTGCGCCGGGTGCAGGATCAATTCCTAAACCGTGCAGGAATTCTCTTTGAGCTTGCGGGTCCTGCTGAAATTGCCGACGACGCTCAAGCAACCCGCGCTCACGCAACAATCCGCCAGTGCCCTTCTGGAAACCCGGGAAGAAAAAGAACTTCTGTACGCTTTTGTACTTCACCGAGGGCAAACCGTGACAGCCGATCACCCAGTCCTCGGCACTCAGGTAGTCGAGGTTCATCCACAGCGGAATCTTTTCCCGTTCGACCATGGCGTCCATGTAGGCGCTCGGCAATTGGCAGGCAAATGCAGCAATCACCACATCGGCGGCTTCGGTCCGTTGCCACTCGGCTGGCCATTGGCGCACTTCGACGCCTTGCTGCCATTGCTGCGCAGCGTGGATGTCGATTGGCGGACACAGGCGCTCGAACGCTCGCAGATCATCGACCCACAGACGCACCGCCAGCCCATGTTCGGCCACCAGTTGCCGGGCCAGTCGCCAGGTCACGCCGATGTCGCCGAAGTTGTCGACCACGGTGCAAAAAATATCCCAGCGGGTTTTCAGTTCAGGCATTCCAGGCTCCCGTTGGCAAAGGCGCCGATTGTCCGCATAAATTACCCCGTGCAGAAGAGCCGACGGCGATTATTCTTCATGCGACAATCGCCACTCGCCAGTGACCTTTCGCCAGGAGGCAACCATGCCCCACCGCCCCGCTCCGCGCCGATCCTTCCCGATCAGCCTCAATGCCCTGCAACTGACCGGCAGCATCGCCCTCGGCATGTGGCTGGGATTCCTTGCCATCGTGCTGACCTGCTGGCTCGCTTCACGCCTGCTTTTCAGCGAACAATTGGCACCCGTGGCGGCAGCTGTGGAGCAACTGGCCAAACCACCGGTGGTGACTCAACCTGTGCCGGACATTCCGCCACAGAGCCCGCTGTTCGAGCAATATGAAGAAAACCTGCGCAAGAACGAACAGGCACAACGGCTCGATCAGGCCCGCAGCAGCACTCGCAACCTGGCCAACCCGAACTGTCAGTTCTGGCTGCAACAGGACCGAACTGCACCCAGCGAAAAAAGTCGCGCCAACGTCCTGCAATTCTGCGATTGATCATGAATAAGCACACCGTCCACCAACTGATTCTCGACAAGCTGCAGATCGATCTCGACATCGCCGAACGGGCCGCGCAAACCGCCTACGAAACGGCGACCCATGAAGAAAACATCGCCGAGAACAAATACGACACCCTGGGACTCGAGGCGTCCTATCTCGCGGCCGGGCAAGCCAAAAGGGTCGAGGAAATCCGCCAGTCACTGAGCCTCTGCCAGAACCTGGCCCTGCGCCCGTATGACGATCAGCGGGGCATCGAAGTAGGCGCGCTGCTCGGGCTCGAAGACGAAAAGGGGCGCGAACAATGGCTGTTCCTCGCCCCTGATGCAGCCGGGTTGAAAGTCGACCTGGTAGGGCAACTGATCACCGTCATCACCCCGCGCTCACCGCTGGGCAAAAGCCTGCTGGGCAAGTTCGAGGGCGACGAGGTGGAAATCACGGTGGCGGGCGCTCGGCAACAGTTCGCTGTCACCGAGGTCGTTTAAACGGGCTTAATGGACTGGCAGTTCGACACCTTCGAACAGCTCTTCCAGCTCCTGCTTGTTGTGGCATTGAATGGCCTTGGCCATGACTTCGCGGGTCAGGTGCGGCGCGAATTTCTCGATGAAGTCGCACATGAAGCCACGCAGGAAGGTGCCGCGACGGAAGCCGATCTTGGTCACGCTGGACTCGAACAGTTCGCTGGCATCAAGTACGACCAGGTCGCTGTCGAGTTTGGTGTCGACGGCCATTTTCGCCACGATGCCCACGCCCAGACCCAGGCGAACATAGGTCTTGATCACGTCGGCGTCGGCGGCGGTGAACACCACTTTCGGCGTCAGGCCTCGATGGCTGAACGCTTCGTCGAGTTTCGAACGGCCGGTAAAACCGAACACGTAGGTGACGATCGGGTATTCGGCCAGCGCTTCGAGGGTCAGTTTCGACAGTTTGGTTAGCGGGTGGCCCTGAGGCACGACCACGCAGCGGTTCCAGCGGTAGCACGGCATCATCACCAGATCGCCGAACAGTTCGAGCGCCTCGGTGGCAATGGCAAAATCCACGGTGCCGTCAGCGGCCATTTCGGCGATTTGCATCGGCGATCCCTGGTGCATATGCAGGGCAACGTCCGGGTATTGCTTGATGAAATTGCTGATCACCGGCGGCAACGCATAACGCGCCTGGGTGTGAGTGGTGGCAATCGACAGGGTGCCTTTCTTCTCGTTGGAGAATTCCTGGGCGATCTGCTTGATGCTTTCAACCTTGCGCAGGATTTCGCCAGCGGTGGTGATGATGCGCTCACCGGCCGGGGTGACCCGGGTCAAGTGCTTGCCGCTGCGGGCAAAGACTTCGACGCCCAGCTCATCTTCCAGCAGACGGATCTGTTTGCTGATGCCCGGTTGAGAGGTGTAAAGGCTTTGGGCTGTAGCGGAAACGTTGAGGTCGTGGTGCGCCACTTCCCAGATGTAGCGCAATTGTTGAAGCTTCATATGAATCCCTCAAAGCAGGTAGACGCCACGGGCATCAGCGACGATATATAACTATATTAATGGCTCGAAGAATAAATCTAGAACTTTTTTATCAGATTGCCATTATTCGGGTCCTAGAGGTCCCCTTGACGACGACGTTGCACCAATGGCACCAGATAGACCGGCACCTTGGACAGTTGCAACACACGGGCGGCAGTCCGGCCCAAAGGCGTTTCCGCACCCGCACCGTGGCTGTGACTTCCTACGATCAACAAATCCACGGAGAGTTTCTGCGCCTGGTCCAGAATCACCTGCGATGGGTCGCCCTGCAGCACCCTGACTGCCTGAATCCGCTCCAGGTCGTGCTCCCCTTCATCCCCCAGCTCCTCACGAAAACTGTCGAGCACCCGCTGCTCGATACTGGCAATCACTGTATTCAGGCCCTGGCTGTGAAACTCGTTCAGCGCCTGTTCATCGAGATAGCTTTGCAGCACCGATTCGGCAAACAACCCCATGGGCTCAACCGCATGCACGACGTACAAATTGGCATTGAAGGTGCGGGCCAGCTCCAGGGCATGCTGCATCACCACGGGCGCGTACAGGCCAAGGTCAGTGGCGTACAGCATCGAACGAATCATATGACCTCCTCGACTGCCAACATGGCGGAGATTTGATTCAGCTTAGCAGTGCCTTGGCGACTACGACGTCCGGCGCAACACATTGAACGGCGGGCTTAAACCTTTTGCTCGTTGCTTATGCCGTGGGGCACATGACCGGTGGCGACGACTTCACGGGCCAATTCGCAGTGGCCGGCCTGATCATCGAAAAATACATCGGCGGCGAAGGCTTCGAGAAAGGCGGATTTGGTCAGGCCGCCGAGGAACAGCGATTCGTCGAGACGGATGTCCCACTCGCGCAACGTGCGAATCACTCGCTCATGGGCGGGCGCCGATCGCGCCGTGACCAGCGCGGTACGAATCGGACAAGCGTCCTCCGGGAACTCACGCTGCAACAGGTTCAGGGCCGCGAGAAAGCCCTTGAACGGCCCACCGCGCAAAGGCTCGCGAGCGGCCTCACGCTCGCTGGCCTGGAACGCCTCCAGACCACCGGTCTGATAAATGCGCTCCGACTCATCGGAAAACAGCACCGCGTCTCCGTCGAAGGCAATGCGCAGCTCGTCGCTGGCCGCACGGCTGGCACCGCCAGAGAGGATGGTCGCCGCGGCGAATCCGGCGTCGAGGGCATTGCGTACGTCTTCGGCGTGAGTCGAGAGAAACAGATCGCAGCCAAAGGCCTTGAGGTAGGGATACGGACTACGCCCGCCGACGAATGCCGCACGGGAAATCGCCAGACCGTAGTGGTCGATCGAATTGAATACCCGCAGCCCGGTGTCGGCGCTGTTGCGCGACACCAGAATCACCTCGACCCGGGCGCGGCCCAGGCTATTGTTGAGGTTCAGGAGTTTCTGCACCAACGGAAAAGCATCGCCGGGCTGGAGGATTTCGTCTTCGTGTTCGATCTGATACTGCCGGTAGGCTTCGACGCCGCTCGACAGATAGACCTTGTGGCTTTCGCTCAAATCAAACAGCGCCCGCGAAGAAATCGCCAGCACCAGCTTGTCGTCAATTGCCTTTGGCATGCCCTTCCCCCTCAGGTCGGTCGACTCAGGTGTTGCGTCGATCAATGAAACACAGGCTGCGATACAAGGCCTCGATGCGCGGCATTTCACATCCCGCGGCCCTGGCGGCCGCCAGGGGTCGGGCGTAGATCGCCACCAATTCGAGCGGCCGCTTGTGCAGGAAATCGTGGTACATGCTCGGCCAGTAGTCGGGCATTTTTTCGGTCACCATGAACAGGTGCTCGGCATACCCTGCCGGTACGTCATGCCCGCAGGCAATTGCGCCTTGCACCACTTCTGCCATCAGCGCCTTGATCAGTTCGCGACTGTCGGCATCGGCCATCAAGGGTGTGGTGCTCGCCCCGAGCAAAACCGAGAGACCGTTGTAAGGGATATTCCAGACCAGTTTTTGCCAGCGCGCCTGATGCAAATTCGCCATGGCCTGGGAATCGAGGCCGGCGCTGCGGAACAGGCCGACGCCCTCCTCGACTATCGCAGTGCGTGTCGGCCCATCGGCGGGACCGCTGTGATAACCCACGTGCACCGCACCCAGCGCCTGATGGGTGATGACGCCCGGGGCCTCGCGATGGACGCAGATGTAGCAGAGTCCGCCGAGCACATGCAGCGAATCGGGGAGCAACTCGCGCAGGCTGTCCTCCACGTCCAGGCCATTTTGCAACAGCAGCACCTTGGCATCCGGTGCTGCCGCCTGCAGGATGGCCGGTGCCAGATCTGCGTTGCTGGTGGTTTTCGCGCCTACCAGCAGCCAGTCGCAGGGCGGCATGTCTTCAGCCTTCGAGTAAGCCTGTACCGGGTTCAGTTTCAGCGCACCGTGGGGCGCGCTATCGACTTGCAACCCGTGCTCGGCCACGGCGGAAAACTCGCTGCGCAGCAGAAAATGCACATCAAAACCGGCACGCGCCAGCATCACCCCATAGAAACCGCCGATTGCGCCGGTCCCGATGATGCCGATCGTCGGCCTGGCAACTGTCCCCATCATGGCAACTCCTCTGCTGTTCGACTCAACGCCTGGCGCACGGCTCGATTGAGCTCTGTGTCGGTCAGGCGCGATTTCAATGTTCCGAAGAATTCGCCGTCGCGTACCACAAACAGCGCCGGCAAGTGAAAGACCTGATATCGCTCGACCACCCCGCCGTTATTGCCGGCATCGATCCAGCACAGTCGATCGACGGCCAGATCGAGTGTCGGCAATTGCTCGCGGGCAAAACGACAGCTGGCGCAGCCAACACTGGTGAAAATGACCAGCGAAACACCGCTCATCGCCAGCAGCCGTTGGTCGGCGTCAAAATCGGTCAGTTCCAATTCGACCACTATACTGGGGAGAACAATGTCAGATGGCCGACACATGGAGTCTGTGTTCATGGGACGATTCATTCCTCACCCTGACGATGTGCCCGTCGAATTAACGTTGCTGAAACCTGAGTGTATTTCGCGACGGCAGCTGCACACTATCAGCCTCGGGGGCATGGCTTGCAATTATCACCGCGCGTGGCGCTACGGCACGGCGCTGGAAGTACGCATGCCGACCGTGAACCCGGACATGCGCTACCTGGGCTATGTCGCCTGGTGCCTGCGGCGCAAACGCGGTTATCTGGTGGGCATCGCCTTCGTCGACGAACAAACGCTGTTCAGCGCCCGAATGGGTGAGCAGGTGTGCCAGATTGAACGCTACTGCCGCCTGCATGAGTCCCACGAAGACTTGCAGGATGTTCAGGCCCTGGCGCTCGAATGGGTCCAGGAGCATGCCGACGAGTTCTCGCACGAATCGGTGCGCAAGGCTTTTGCGCAACCTGTGCCGGAATAGGGGTGTACTTGATCGGTTTGGCCCTCACGGCAGGGAAACTGACTGCGAAAGCCCACCAAACCGGCGTCTGCCCATTGTCGAGCCACGGTGTAACGCGCTAAGGTTCGGCTCCCCGACGCGCTTAATTTGCTGTGCTCCGCCGCGCGGGTTCGCTGGCGGCCGGCACCCGTGACCTGACGAGTAAACGATGGCTGATTTACCGATCAACGACCTAAACGTCGCCTCCAACGAGACGCTGATCACTCCCGACCAGCTCAAGCGCGATATTCCCCTGAGCGACGCTGCACTGCGCACCGTCACCAAGGGCCGCGAAGTCATTCGCAACATTCTGGATGGCACCGACCACCGCCTGTTCGTCGTCATCGGGCCTTGCTCGATCCACGACATCAAGGCCGCCCACGAATACGCCGAGCGCCTGAAGGTTCTCGCGGCCGACGTGTCCGATACCCTGTATCTGGTCATGCGCGTGTATTTCGAGAAGCCACGTACCACCGTCGGCTGGAAAGGCTTGATCAACGACCCGTACCTGGACGACTCGTTCAAGATCCAGGATGGCTTGCACATCGGTCGCCAGTTGCTGCTGGACCTGGCCGAAAAAGGCCTGCCAACCGCCACCGAAGCCCTCGACCCGATCTCCCCGCAGTACCTGCAGGACCTGATCAGCTGGTCGGCCATCGGCGCGCGCACCACCGAATCCCAGACTCACCGTGAAATGGCGTCCGGCCTGTCCTCGGCCGTCGGCTTCAAGAACGGTACCGATGGCGGCCTGACCGTGGCGATCAACGCCCTGCAGTCGGTTTCCAGCCCGCACCGCTTCCTGGGCATCAACCAGGAAGGTGGCGTCTCCATCGTGACGACCAAGGGCAATGCCTACGGTCACGTGGTACTGCGCGGCGGCAACGGCAAGCCGAACTACGACTCGGTCAGCGTTGCGCTTTGCGAGCAGGCGCTGAACAAAGCGAAGATCAAGCCGAACATCATGGTCGATTGCAGCCACGCCAACTCCAACAAGGATCCGGCCCTGCAACCGCTGGTGATGGAAAACGTCGCCAACCAGATCCTCGAAGGCAACAAGTCGATCATCGGCCTGATGGTTGAAAGCCACCTGAACTGGGGCGCCCAGGCGATCCCGAAAGACCTCGCCGACCTGCAGTACGGCGTGTCGATCACCGACGCCTGCATCGACTGGACCGCGACCGAAAACACCTTGCGCAGCATGCATGCCAAGCTCAAGGATGTGCTGCCTAAACGCGATCGCAGCTGATCGCCTGACGGCCTGATCAAAAAGCGCACACAAAAAAAACGCCGGGTAGAACCCGGCGTTTTTTTGTGCATTCGTTTGACTGAAAGTCACTGACTCAGCTTGGCCGCGTGCCGCTGGTGACGCTCCATATAGCGCTCGACGTAGGAGCACGATGGAATGACGGTGTAGCCCATTTCGTCAGCGTACTCCAGCGCCTTCTCGGTCAAGGCTGCCGCAATACCGCGACCACGCAATGCGTTGGGCACGAAGGTGCGATAGATATCCAGGGTCTGTTTCCCCAGATCCATATAGGTCAGATAGGCACGATGACCGTCCACATTGGTCTCGAACTGATGACCAGCCTGGTCATGGTGGATGGACAACGCCTCGCTCATCACTACTCCTCGCGGGTCTGGAATTCCGACCCCTACCTTACCGATGTTTTTCCGGCGAAGGAACATCTACGCCACCCCGTGCCTGAATGGACACCGAGAAGAACCGCACCGATCTCGCGCTGCCGAGCACGTACAAATAGTAGGCACCATTGACAGAAATGCTCAAGGTGCGCTCGTCATCATGCCCGTTGGCGGGTGCTGCTCCGTAATCACGCAGGAATGGCTCGACCGAAGGTCACTCCGGGTCGATAGCCTGAACATTGCCGGATGTTGAGACTTAAGACGAGCGCCCGTTGTTAAAGTCACCTGAACATCGAGAAAGATAGTGAGAGGCGCTGCGCAAAAACCGAACAAAAGTGTAGACGAATCCATATAGGCGGACTTTAGCCAGCCGCGGAAAAAGAGCGCCGTGCCGAAGGAACTTTTTCTCGGCAGTTCGCTCAGCCACGGGCCTTGCAGCTGGATATTTTTTAAACAGTTCAGTTAAAAGTTGCTCGAAAAAGAATCAACGCCTACAATTTTTTTTGCTTCTTGCTTCACGTCAGTTTTACTTACTACAAGTAATGGGTAGTATGTACGCCGGCTATTTCCTCAATCGGAGGAGATAGCTACTTAATAGAAAGTCCTTGAAGGGGAACACGATGAACAACGTTCTGAAATTCTCTGCTCTGGCTCTGGCCGCAGTTCTGGCTACCGGTTGCAGCAGCGCATCGAAAGAAACCGAAGCACGTCTGACCGCTACTGAAGACGCAGCTGCTCGCTCCCAGGCTCGTGCAGACGAAGCTTACCGTAAAGCTGATGAAGCTCTGGCTGCTGCTCAAAAAGCACAACAGACTGCTGACGAAGCTAACGAGCGTGCTCTGCGCATGCTGGACAAAGCTAGCCGCAAGTAATAGTCCTTCGGGATTGTTATCAAGCCGACCCATTTTTTGGGTCGGCTTTTTTATTGCCCGGCGTTTCTCCAGGCAATAAAAAACCCGTCGACGCGGCCTGCGTCGACGGGCTCTTGACCCGCGTTACTGCAGCGGATCGATCGGCGTGCTCGACACCATCGGCGCGACGCCGTTGCCCGGCACCGCGATCTCTACCGGCAGGCCATCTTCAGCGGCCACCACGTCCCGCACCACATCCCAGTTCATGCGCAGGTTGTTGGTGATGTCTTCACGCTTGAGCATCGCATTGATGACCGCAGTGTGCTTGTCGACCACCGACGGGTTGCCCTTGTCGTCCAGCGGCGTGTGCGCCTCCAGATAGACCTTGCCGCCACTCATGCCGAACTTGTACGGGTCGTTGATGATCCGTACCGAGGTACCGACCGGCACCATGCCTGCCATTTGCAGCACGTTGTTGTTGAACATGCGGAAGCAACCGTGGCTGGTGCGCATGCCGATACCGAACTTCTTGTTCGAACCGTGGATCAGGTAGCCCGGAGTGCCCAGGGTGAACTTGAACGGGCCCAGCGGGTTGTCTGGGCCTGCCGGCACGACGTTGGGCAGCGGATCACCGTCTGCGGCGTGCTCGGCCTTGATCGACGCTGGAGGCGTCCAGGTCGGGTTAGGCGTCTTGGCGGTGATGCTGGTGTGGGCAATCGGAGAGCCCCAGCCTTCACGACCGATACCGAGCGGGAACGTGTACACCACGTTCTTGCCTTTCGGGTAGTAGTAGAGACGGTATTCAGCCAGGTTGATCACGATGCCTTCACGCGGGCCTGGTGGCAGGATGAAGCGGGTCGGCAGAATGATTTCCGTGCCGGCGCCCGGCAACCATGCATCGACACCCGGGTTGGCCGCGACCATTTCCGTGTAGCCCAGGTCATAGGCAGTACCAAGGTCGGCGAACGTGTCTTCGTACTTGGCCTTGATCACCTGCACCTGGCCGATGATGTCCTCACCGGGCGGTGGCAGGGGAAACTCCAATGCTGCAACAGGACCGGCCACGAAAAGGGCGGCAAGGGTCAGGCAGCGGGTGACGGCAGGAAAGCGCGGCAACATCCGGAAAATCCTTCGCATGATCGACAGAGGGTATAAGAACGGGATTGTACACTGCCGTCCGTTATTTCGGGGAGATGGCCCGATTGCAGGCAATGTAAGGCGATTTTGCGATTGTCCTCGCTCCCACATTGGGTCCCCGGTTTTACTCGGGACTTGTGGCCACTGAAGATCCCTGTGGGAGCGGGCTTGCTCGCGAAGGCTGCGTGACAGGCGACATGGATTTTTGAGGGTGTACATATCCGTTGCTGCGGTCACGGCCGCTTACGGTTCCGCTCTTACAGCGGGTCACTTTGGAAAAGCCGGAATGCCGGCCCAGCCCAAAGTAACCAAAGGGCTCTTGCCCCTGACATTCGGTGCCTCGCCGTGGCTCGGCATGCCCTCGCTCCGGTCCTGCTCCGTGGGCCCGCCGCCATCGGCCATCCATGGCCGGGGGCGGCTAACCCGGCCTCCATGCCGGGTTGCCCACTGCGCAGGACCTCCACTCGGCCTCACGAGGGGGCGTACACCGCAAAAGCAAAGCGAGGCGGCCTACCGGCCGGCCTGTTTGCGGGGTTCGTTCGTCTGTGATGTACCTGCGCCTGTCAGGCCGCCATCGCGAGCAAGCTCGCTCCCACAGGGGATTGGGTATACCTGTGAGAGATTGGACGGCTAGCAGGCCGCCTTCGCGAGCAGGCTCGCTCCCACAGAAGGGCAAAAGCAGATCTGCGTACACAAACGCTCCCCACCACTCAACAGGCC
>NZ_JBWKZB010000021.1:0-105238 GCF_059424105.1 Pseudomonas sp. GW456-E7
CGAATGCGGTGTGTCAGTCGACATAAAAGGTGACTGACACACCGCATTCGCGAGCAAGCCCGCTCCCACATTGATTTGTGGCCGCAAAAAAACGTCGCCAGTACCGCCCGGCGGGAGCAAGCTCCCTCGCCACAAAAGGCGGGAACTTCATCTTGAAACCCTTATCTCAAAGACACTTCGCCATCCCCGGCGGGCTTGGTGTTGACCGCATGCCCTTTGAGATTTGTGTCGATGGCCCAAAAGAACCTGCAAGACTCATCTCCGTCACATTGGCCCGAGGCCGCGCAGCCCCTGATGGCGCTGATGCACGCCCAAGGCGAAGTCGCACGCCTGACCGAACGGGAACAGTTGCTCAACACCTTGCTGGCAAGCGTCAACGCGGTGCTGTGGGCCTTCGATTGGGAAACCCGCCGGGTGCTTTACGTCAGCCCGGCCTATGAACGGATCTTTGGCCGTTCAGCCGATCAGCTGCTGGCCGACAGCAATCAATGGCGCGACAGCATTCACCCTGACGACCTCGACTACGCCGAACGCAGCCTGGCCGAAGTGCTGGACAAAGGCGCCGTCGAAGACCGCGAGTATCGAATCATTGCCGCCGACGGCCAGGTGCGCTGGCTCAGCGACAAGTGCTTCATCAATCGCCAGGCCGAGCCGGGGCAACCGGTGATCATCGTCGGCTTTGCCGAAGACATCACCCACAAGAAGCAGATGGAAACCGAACTGCATCGCCTGGCCACCACCGACGCGCTGACCCAGAGCAGCAATCGCCATCATTTCTTCGAATGCGCTCACCGCGAGTTCGCACACGCCCGGCAACAGGGCGAGCCGCTGTCGTTTCTGATGCTGGATATTGATGACTTCAAGACGATCAACGACACCTACGGCCACCAGGAAGGCGACAACGTGCTGCAACGCATTGCCGAAAGCGGCCGCGCAGCGTTGCGCCGTCGCGACCTGTTCGGACGCATTGGCGGTGAGGAATTTGCTGCGGTGTTTCCCGGGTGCACGCCACAAATGGCCCTGCAAGTGGCTGAACGCCTGCATCGGCAGATTCAGCAGTTGGGTTTCAACCATGAAGGCCGGACGTTCGGCATCACTGTCAGCCAGGGCCTGACCAGCCTGAGCGCCTCGGACGAAACCGTGGAGGACCTGTTTTCCCGGGCGGATGCCGCGATGTACCGGGCCAAGCGCGAGGGCAAGAACCGGATTGTCACCGCCTGACAGGATCACCTTGGATCCCTGTGGGAGCGAGCTTGCTCGCGATAGCGGACTGCCAATCGACATTGATGTTGAATGTCAGACTCTCATCGCGAGCAAGCTCGCTCCCACAGGGGTAAGTGGAGAGCTTACTTCCTGCGCAACCGCATCAATTCCGGCAAGCCGATCTTGAGCAACCGCGCCGTCCGGCTCTTCGCCAGCTCCTCGATGCCCTCATGCTCGGTCAGGCGCGCCATCTGCGCCGCCATGTTCATCACCAGCGCTTCGCGGGAATAAACCCCGCCACCGAGCTGGTAGGCCGCCGCAATCAGCTCCCGCAACTCCAGCGGCAGGCGCCAGCGTGTACGCAGGGCCGAGCCATAGGCCGCGCCATATTCAACCAGCGCTTCACCCACTTCTTCCAACTCGTCCAGTTCGCCGCCAGCCTGTTGCCATTCCTGCAGACAGCGCAGCAACGCCAGATCGCCGAGACGATGCAACATGCCGGCGCAATAGCAACGCTCCTGATCCAGATCGAGCAAGCGCGCCAGGGTTCGTGCGTACTCGGCAGTGTGCAGTGACAGATCCCAGTAGCGCTCGGCATAGTCGGCCAATTGCGGATCGCTGAGCCGGGCACTGCGCTTGAGCGCCAGGCCGAGAATCAGGTTCATGCTCTGTCCGGTGCCCAGGCGATGCAGCGCCTGGGACAGGGTTTGCACGCCCGCGCCATGGTGCTGGGCCGCGCTGTTGGCAGCGGCAATCAGCACAGCCGTGACTTGCGGATCGGTGCGGATTTCGTCTTCCAGCACCGTCAGGTCGAGGCCATTGGGATTGAGGCTGCGTTTGACCGCCACTTGCACGTCGGTCATCAGCGGCGCGCCGTCGGCCAATTCCCGTCGACGCTCCAGAAACACCGACAACGTCATGCCCGGCGCCAGCGCTGGCACTTCGCACGAGACTTCTTCCCCCGCGTGCAGCAGCAACCCCTGCAACCGATGGGTCAGGCTTTCCATGTTCAGGGGCTTGGTCAGGTACGCGGCCGGCGCCAGCGGCAAGGCCTCGCGCACGCTGGCACTGTCGTTGCGACTGCTCATGAGGATGAAGGGCAACGGCGGGTTGCGTTTGCGCTGGCGGATGTTGCGCAGGACATTCAGACCATCGACACCCGGCAACTCCCAATCGGCGATGACCAGGTCATAGGGGTTGGCAGCCAATAGCTCCAGCGCTTGCTGGCCATCGGCGCACAAATCCAGCCGCGCATCGCAGCGTACGTTCAACAACACTTCCTTGAGCAGATCCCGGGACCAGGGGTCGGCCTCGGCAATCAGTACTCTCGGAACCGCGGGTAAAATGACAGTTGTCATACAGCTCTCCCTGGCAATGCAGGAACCTTAGCCAATGCAGGCCATTCGATACAACGTTAATGCGCAGGATGTGTTTCCAGAGGCATGAAAAAACCCGCCGAAGCGGGTTTTTTGTCGATCAGGTCACATTAGGTGATCACAGCTCGGCGAAGCACTCTTCGATGATCGCCAGGCCTTTGTCCAGTTGCTCGTCCGGCGAGGTCAGCGGTACCAGGACGCGCAGAACGTTGCCGTAGGTGCCGCAGGACAGCAGGATCAGGCCCTTGTCGCGAGCCTTGGCCACAACGGACGCCACAGCGGCGGCGTTCGGCTTGTGGCTGTCGCCGTTTTCGAACAGCTCGACAGCGATCATCGCACCCAGGGCACGGACTTCGCCGATCACCGGGTATTTGGCCTGGATGGCCTTCAGGCCAGTCACCAGACGCTCGCCAACGGCCTTGCAACGATCCAGCAGGTGCTCTTCTTCGAACACTTCCATCACGGCCAGGGCCGCGGCGCAAGCGATCGGGCTACCGGCGTAGGTGCCGCCCAGGCCGCCTGGAGCGATGGCGTCCATGTACTCGGCCTTGCCGCACACACCGGCCAGCGGGAAGCCGCCAGCGATGGATTTGGCGAAGGTGGTCAGGTCGGCAGCAACGCCCATCTGTTCCATGGCGAAGAAAGTACCGGTACGGCCAGCGCCAGTCTGTACTTCGTCAGCGATCAGCAGGATGCCGTGCTGGTCGCACAGGGCACGCAGACGCTTCATGAATTCTTTCGGAGCGACGTAGAAACCACCTTCGCCCTGCACCGGCTCGATGATGATCGCGGCGATGTCTTTCGGCTCGGCGTCGTTCTTGAAGATGCGCTCGATGGAAGCGATCGAATCGTCGATGCTCACACCGTGCAGTTCGTTCGGGTACAGCGCGCGGAAGATGCCGCCTGGCATCAGGCCCATGCCGGCCGAGTAAGGCACGACTTTACCGGTCAGGCCCAGGGTCATCATGGTGCGGCCGTGGTAGGCGCCGGTGAAGGCGATCACGCCGGCACGGCCAGTGGCGGCACGAGCGATCTTGATCGAGTTTTCCACGGCTTCGGAACCGGTGGTCACCAGCAGGGTTTTCTTGGCGAAATCACCTGGCACCTTGGCGTTGATTTTTTCGCACACTTCTACGTACGGCTCGTAGGCCAGCACCTGGAAGCAAGTGTGGGTCAGCTTGTTCAGTTGCTCGGTCACGGCCGCGATGATTTTCGGGTGCACGTGGCCGGTGTTCAGCACGGCGATACCGCCGGCGAAGTCGATGAACTCACGACCTTCAACGTCGGTCACGGTCGCGTTCTTCGCGGACTCGGCGAAGATCGGGTGAATCTGGCCAACACCACGTGGAACTGCATTGGTACGGCGGGCCATCAAAGAAGCGTTAGTCTTGCTCATTACATTCCTCATTCGCCGCTCATCGGTCGGCGTGGTTCAAGGATTAAGCGGTGGGGAGGTAACTAAGGCAGCATGCGATGATCGACTGCCACAGCTTTCCCGACCACAGAGAAAATTCCGGTTTGAAGCGGCGCAAAGGGACAGCGCTCTCGTGCCCTTTGCGCTTGAAGCAATGCTCTTCCGGGCTTAGATGCCCAGGCAGAGGTATTTGATTTCCAGATAATCTTCGATGCCGTACTTGGAGCCTTCACGGCCCAGGCCCGAGGCCTTGATGCCGCCGAACGGCGCGACTTCGTTGGAGATCAACCCGGTGTTGACGCCGACCATGCCGTATTCCAGGGCTTCTGCCACACGGAACACACGGCCCAGGTCGCGAGCATAGAAGTACGAGGCCAGGCCGAACTCGGTGTCGTTGGACATCGCGATCACGTCGGCTTCGTCTTTGAAGCGGAACAGTGGAGCCAATGGACCGAAGGTTTCTTCCTTGGCCACGGCAGCGTTGTTCGGCACGTTGGTCAGGATGGTCGGTTCGAAGAAGTTGCCTTCCATCGATTTGCCGCCGGACAGCACGGTGGCGCCTTTGGAAACGGCGTCGGCAATGTGCTCTTGCACCTTGGCCACGGCTTTCTCGTCGATCAGCGGGCCAGTGGTGGTGCCTGCTTCCAGACCGTTACCGATCTTGAGCTTGGCCACAGCCACTTTCAGCTTCTCGGCGAACGCGTCGTAGACCGAATCCTGAATGTACAGGCGGTTGGCGCAGACGCAGGTCTGACCGTTGTTGCGGTACTTGGAAATGATCGCGCCTTCGACGGCCTTATCCAGGTCCGCGTCGTCGAACACGATGAACGGCGCGTTGCCGCCCAGTTCCAGGGACACTTTCTTGATGTCCTTGGCGCATTCCGACATCAGTTGACGACCGATTTCGGTCGAACCGGTGAAGGACAGCTTGCGCACGATCGGGTTGCTGGTCAGTTCGCTGCCGATGTCGCCGGCGCTGCCGGAAACAACGCTGAACACGCCAGCCGGGATGCCGGCACGCTGGGCCAGTTCGGCCAGGGCAAAGGCGGAGAACGGGGTTTGCGAAGCAGGCTTGAGCACCATGGTGCAACCGGCGGCCAGGGCCGGGCCGGCTTTACGGGTGATCATGGCAGCCGGGAAGTTCCACGGGGTGATTGCAGCGGTCACGCCGATTGGCTGCTTGATCACGATCAGGCGCTTGTCTGGCTGGTGGCCCGGAATCACGTCACCGTAGATGCGCTTGGCTTCTTCGGCGAACCACTCGATGAAGGAAGCGGCGTAGACGATTTCGCCCTTGGCTTCGGCCAATGGCTTGCCCTGTTCCAGGGTCATCAGGCGAGCCAGGTCGTCCTGGTTCTCGATGATCAGCTCGTACCAGCGACGCAGTTTGCCTGCACGCTCTTTGGCGGTCAGTGCACGCCAGGCCGGCAGCGCTTTGTCAGCGGCTTCGATTGCACGGCGGGTTTCGGCAGCGCCCATTTTCGGCACGGTGCCCAGAATTTCGCCCGTTGCCGGGTTGTTGACCTTGATCGTCTGACCATTGTCCGCATCAACCCACGCGCCATCGATGAAGGCTTGCTGGCGGAACAACTGGGTGTCTTTAAGCTGCATGTCGGCTTTCCTTAACAGCACCGCGCACGCGCGGAGCAAATTATGATTGTAGAAAGGCGCCTCGATAGGCTGCCGTCAGGGAAATCATTCACCGGGCTGAAGCACATAAATAGCGCACTGATTCAAATCGTGCGGTTCAGCACCCAGACAAGAGCGTTTGAAATCTCAAACGAATCCTAGGATCAAAGGGGGTAAAGGACAATAGGCTGTTCGAAAAAAAGAACGAAAACGACGCTTTTGCCTGTATTTTCTGATCAACGTAGCAAACGCGCGTTACAGCTTTAAAAAAACGCAGGCGATTCAGCAGCATGGACGCCCGCAGTGCATATGAGTATCATGGCGCCCGCTGCACCAGTAGCTCAGCTGGATAGAGTACTGCCCTCCGAAGGCAGGGGTCGTGGGTTCGAATCCCGCCTGGTGCACCATACGTTGTAACGAGAAAGCCTCAGGCCTTATGGGTCTGGGGCTTTTTTGTGGGCGTGTGTTCGCCGTCATGGATGCAGTCACCCTTCTAGAAAAACTCCCCCCCGAACGTTGCGCTTAATAACGCGCTGCCCGGCTCCTGGCTGGTACCCCCCGATCCTCCCTCGCTCCAAAGTTTTCTTGGCCTTACCTTCTTCAGTTTGATTAGAGTGGTGGCACATTGCCTCAAATCACAATGGATTGTCCCGCTCGGGATTTCTTACGCTCATAGAGATATTGGAAATGATGATGTTAAAACGCTGCCTGGTGCTTTCGATTGCTGCTGTTCTTGCTGGCTGCCAAACGTCCGGTGAGGAGTATCAAGCAGATGTATTCGACGCCAGTCAGGTAAACAGCCAGCAGGAAGCTAAAACCGTAAAAATCCTGACGATTTCGCCGAGCAAGATAAAAGTCAGCAACGAGAAGAACAAAAAAGCCGCGATGATGGCGGGTGGGGTACTGGGTCTGATCGGTGGTGCCGCACTGGGCAACACGAAGAACACTGACACGGCCATCGTCGGCGGTGTAGCCGGTGGCGCTGCAGGCGCCATGGCAGGCTCGCTGGTCAATGACACCACCCTGGTACCGGGTGTGCTGATCGGTTATTCCGAAAGCGGCAAGATCTACACGTCTGCCCAGGTGGGTCGCCCTTGTGAGTTCAAGGTTGGCGAAATCTCCCTGATGGTGATGACGGTCTCCAACGAAACACGCATTCAGCCGAATGCGACCTGTCCAGAACCCAAGAAGAGCTAAGGGGTCGGACATGAAACATATTGTTCTGGGCTCCGCCCTCGCACTGCTCACCCTGCCGGCATTGGCAAACCAGTTCGACAGCCTGTATCAAGTCGAACAGCAGACCAAACAGACTGAAGCAGCCGCTCAGGCCGAACGCGTCCGCCAGGCGGCAGCCGAACGGGCACGCGAGGATGCTCGTATCGCTGCTGATCGTCGGCAACGGGCAGCGGCACAGCAAGCTGCGCAGCAAAAGGCCCTTGAGCAGCGCAAGTCACAGGAACTTGAACACAAGCGTGTTCAAACCCGAGAAGAAGGCTACGAAGACGAGTTGCGCGCACTGGAGCTGGAAGAGCGCCGCCTGGCACTGCAGGCGAAGCGCGCGCGCACCGCACGCGCCAACGACTACATCGATGCGGAGTTGCGTGACAGCGCGGCACGCACCGACGTGATCCAGTCTGAAGCCGACTCGGCACGCAATGTGACCTCCGGCACCAAGTCCCTGCTGGAAGATGCCGGCAAGGCTGAAGTCAATCGCTCCAGCCGCTTGTTCGGCGAGTAATCCTCCTATCGATCTGCCCCGGACCCAGGTCCGGGGCATCCGTTATCAGAGATGAATTCCTATGCTGCGTTTATGTACGCTGATTGCCGCAGGCCTGCTCCTGAGCGCCTGCTCCAAAGAAGATCCCAAAGCCCAGGTTCCAGCTGTCGACCTGCACGGACGCCTGGTGGTGGATCAGGAGATGACTGACAGTCGTCAAGCCCAGGGTATCAATGGTGAATATTACAAGCGCGTCCTCACCGTTAATGGCCAGGAGATGATCTTTGCCGATTTCATCAAGCAATATTGCTCCGACACCAACACCCGCGACGACACTTGCCTGAAAGCCTTTCGCATCAAGAAAATCGATGATGTCAGCGGCGCAACCAAGTTTCTCCCCAACGGGCTGTAACACTTGTAAGTACGCCAGTCACAGCACTTCAGGGCTTTTGCCTGGACCCAAAAAAAACCGCCAAAGGCGGTTTTTTTCATTCTGTGGTCCAGTCGAACTCGTCGTACTCATCATCATCCTCGTCGTCCTCGAAAAGCTCCTCTTCAAGGTCGTCGTCTTCAACAACATCCTCTTCCGGCTGGTTCAGCAGAAAATCCTTGCGACTCTCGGTAATCGCTCGCCGCAGTTCTTCACCCTTTTGCGGGCAGTTGAGCATTTGGGCGATGCGGTCGATTTTTTTTGCCACGGCATCCTCCAACGCATCGGCTATGGCCTGATAGTGCGCGCTTTCGGGGGCGGATGCCAAATCCCAGCCATGCTGCGCACTTCAGTTTTCTGTAAATCCGCCTTTAGCGGTGATAGCGCCGCACCACGCTGCTGTTTCTCAGGACGTGGCCTTTGATTTTTTCCAGCAGTTGCGCACGGGTCAGGCCGGCGGGCAAGGCGTCCGGGGCCAGGTCCAGGGCGTAGATCTGGATGATGTAGTGGTGCGCGCTGTCGCCAACGGGCGGGCAAGGGCCGATGTAGCCGGTGGTGTTCTGGCTGTTGGTACCGCCAACGCCCTCGAGGCCGGGTTTGCTCCCGGCACCGGCCGGGATCTGGTGGGTGCCGGCCTTGATGCCGTAATGCACCCACTGATCGATGCCCTGGCCTTTCTGGCCGTCCGGGTCGTGCATGACGATGGCGTAGCTTTGGGTGGCGGCCGGGCCGGTGTTCCAGTTCAATGCCGGGGAAATGTTGTGTCCGCCACAGCCCGCGGAATCGCTCGCAGCGGCCGACGTGAACAGACGGTCATCGGAAACTCCGGGAATGTTCAGGGTGAAACGTTCCTGGGCCTGCGCCGGGAACTGCACGCAAAGGGCGACAGCGGCGGCTGCGAGCCAAGCGTTGATTGAGGTCAATCGGGTCATTCCGGAGCACCTTGTGCGTGTTGGGCCGTCGTCGGCGTGCAAACTATAGCCGGACCGTTCACGCCGTGGCAGGGGGAGTTGGCTGAACCTCGCGATAAGCGCCAGACTCATAAGTAAACGTCTGACTGGAGAGCAATCATGACTCTGCATCGCGTTGCGCGTGTCACCAATGTGCCCGAAGACCGGGGACTGGAAGTGCAAGTCCAGGGCAGCAAGATTCTACTGTTGCGGGCGGGTGAGCAACTTCGCGCTTATCAGGCCGAATGCCCGCATGCCGGCGCCCCGCTGGCTGATGGTGCGGTATGCAACGGACGCCTGACCTGTCCGTGGCACAAGGCGCAGTTTCGGATCGAGGATGGCGGCCTGTGCGAACCGCCAGCCCTGGACAGTCTCAAGCGCTATCCCCTCGAAATCCGTGACGGCGAAATCTGGGTCGGCGACCAGCCATTATCGGACGCCCACACGCCACCGGCCGACGATCCACGAACTTTCATCATTATCGGCGCTGGCGCGGCAGGTACGGCGGCAGCGGCGGCCTTGCGCGAGAAAGGTTTCGGTGGCCGGGTGCTGTTGATCGACCGCGAAGCCGAGGCCGGATACGACCGCACTGCGCTGAGCAAATACGTGATCGCCGGGGAAATGCCGCCGCAGGAAGTCCCGCCGCTGCGCGACGAGGCGTTTTACCGCGAGCAGCGGATCGAGCGCCTGCAGGGCGAAGTGGCCAGCCTGGACGCATCAAACCGCACACTGCGGCTGACTGACGGCCAATCACTGACCTACGACGCCGCGCTGCTGGCCACCGGCGGCGAACCCCAGCTGTTGACGCTGCCCGGCGCCGACTTGCCGCAGGTGTTCGTTTTACGCTCCAGAGCCCATGCGCAGCAGATTCTGAACAGCGCCAGCGCCGGCCAACGGGTGGTGATCATCGGCGACAGTTTCATTGCCATGGAGTCCGCCTCGTCCCTGCGCCAGCTTGGCCTGGTCGTGACCGTACTGGCCCGCCACGCAGTGCCTTTCGCCAAACAGTTCGGCGAAACGGTCGGCAAGGCTATCCGCGCGCGGCATGAAGCCAATGGCGTCGTGTTTCATACCCAGGGCAATGCGGTACAGATCGAAGGAACCGACAAGGTCGAAGCCGTACACTTGGACAACGGCCAACGCCTGGCGGCCGATCTGGTGCTGGTCGGCATTGGCGTCACGCCAGCCACCGCCGCCTTCACCGGGTTGGCGAAAGAGCAGGATCAGTCGCTGCGTGTCGACGGCGCAATGCGCGTGGCCGACGGCCTCTGGGCGGCTGGTGATATCGCCACCTTCCTGCTGAACAACCAATACGTGCGCATCGAACACTGGCGACTGGCCCAACAGCAGGCGCGGATCGCTGCGGCCAATATGCTGGGCGGGGACGAGCATTACCTCGACGTGCCGTTTTTCTGGACCTGGCATTTCGGCAAGACCTACGACTACCTCGGGCACGCCGAGGCCTGGGACGAAGTCGAGTTCAAGGGTGACCCTTACGATCCGCCCTTCATCGGCCTGTTCGGAAAAAATGGCGTGGTGTCGGCGGCGCTAGCCTGCGAGATGGACCGGGCCATGGCAATGCTTGCCGAGCGGATGAAACAACCCTTGCCCTGGGAAGAGGCATGGCGCCTGATCCGTGACGTTCCCTAGCGATACTGGACAGCAAAACGCCCGGCGCCTGCGCGATGCAGAGGCCGGGCGTTACCGGGTAAACAGCCGCCGTTATTCGGTGGCGCCAGTTTCCGCAAACTTGCTCATGACAAAACCGGCAAACTCTTCGACGGTCATTTTCTGGCCGTTGAAGTCCACCTGATTGTTGGCGTAACGCAGGTTGGTGACGATGTTGTTGCCGTCCAGTTTTGCCAGTTGGCTGCCGACCGCCATGCTGCTGAACATGTCCGCGGTGGCGGTGGCCTGATCGGCAATCAGCTTGGCGTCGGTCTGACCGTCGATTTGCGACTGCACGGTGAGCACATCGACCAGCATGGGTTTGGACACTTTCAGTTTGAAGTCCAGCAACGCGATCAACTGCCTGACCAACTGATCGGTCGGCAGGTCGATGGTTTGTGGCTTGGTCAGGTCGAGCACCATGTTGGCCCGGCTCTCACCGTTGGCGGTGTTGAACGACAGGTTTTCCAGGGCTACCTGCGGACCGGCCGCCAGCAGTTTTTCCAGGCTGGATTTGAGCAATGCCTCTTCGGCTTCGGTCAGTTTCAGCTCCGGTGCCGGCAGGCCCGCTGCCGTCGCTTCGGCCGCCTCACGCTCATACGGCTGCAGCTTGCTCTGGTAGACCTGCATCAACGACATCGTGGCCGGAATGTCGAGGTTCTTCACGCTCATGGTCAGCGCACCGGAACCGATGGCCTTGCCATTCAGGGACACTTCGCCGACCTTGTAGTCCGCACGACCGGAAGCGTTGCTGCCCTTTTCTTCCGTCAGGTTTTTCATCTCGAATTTCTTGAAGTCCAGCACCGACTGCTTGACGCCAAAAGTCGATTTGCCGCTTGCCAGCTCAAGGACGTTCTCGCCGACATAGAAACCGTAGGTGCTTTTGGTCAGGTTGCTGGCCAGGGTCAGGCCGTTCAACTCAACCTGCACCGGTGCCTGGTCTTCGGAAACGGTGGTCACTTTCAGGCTGTCCATGTAGCCGTTGGCCTTGATCTTCTGCGCCTTGGCGCTGGCGTCGACGTCCATGCTCAGGCCGGAGAATTTCATGCTCGACTTGTCATCCAGCGCCATTTCCAGCGGCTGCAACTCGAAGGTGCCATTGGTGGCGTTGTCATAGCCGATGTTGACCACGCCGGTCAGTGGGGATTTGTCCTTGGCGGCGGCAAACCACTTCTCGGTGAACGGGGTCTTTTCCAGTTCGTAGTGACTGGTCGCCAGGACCGGCAGCCACTTCAGCGACATCAACCGCGAGAACGGCAACGGGCCGTGTTCGATGTGATCAACAAACAGCAACTCGACCGGTGCTTCGCCGAACATTTCACCTTCGCCCTTGAGGCGATAGTGCGCGGTGCTGCTGAATACATGACGCTCCAGCGACACCAGCTCCAGCGACGCGGTGCCGTTGGAACCGACCATGGCCGCTTGCAGCTCCTTGTTGGCATCGGCAATCGAAGAGTTCAACACACCTTCGAGCTTGGTGCCGGTAAACCAGGCTCCGCCTGCGCTGATGGCACCGATTGCGACAACAATTCCCAGTAGCACGCCTGCTGATTTGTTCATGTATGACCCGTTCAATGTCCGTTGTTGAAAGTGTGGTCGTCTTCCCTGAACCCATGACGGGTTGCGGCTCGACTGTGCTGAAAGTGGAATGCAGATTAGCATCAGGCGCGACGAACGGCCCAATGATTAAAGGTGAAAGAGTGTCCGTGGGGGTGTTCACAAGGTTGGAGATATTCGTAAGCAATGCAATCGCCTTCGCGAGCAAGCCCGCTCCCACAGGGGTTTGTGGCGTTTAGAAATTAGCGGGGTTTATCCGCGCAAAGCTGTCCACAGTGATATGCCCCGCCAGCTCCCCGCCTTCGCGAGCCAGGCCGCAAGTGGCCATTCCTGCCGAGCGCGCCGCATCGAGCTCTTCGACGATGTCAGACAGAAACAGAATCTGCCCCGCCTCGAGGTTGATCGCCTGGGTGATGTTGACGTAGGACTGCGCCTCGCGCTTTGGCCCCGAAGTGGTATCGAAATAACCGCTGAACAGCGGCGTCAGGTCCCCCGCCACCGAACAGCCGAAGATCAGCCGCTGGGCCTGGATCGAACCGGACGAATAAACAAACAGTTGAAAGCCATCCTGATGCCAGCGCTTGAGCGCTTCAACGGCGTCCGGGTAAACGTGGCCCTGCAACTGCCCGGCCTGATAACCCTGCTCCCAGACCATGCCCTGCAACGCTTTCAACGGCGTGGCCTTGCGGTCTTCGGCAATCCAGCCCAACAGGATCTCGACGACCCGTTCGACGTCGGCGTCCGGCTCATTGCTGTCGCGGCGTACGGCGGCCAGTTGTTCGGCCACGTCAGCGCGCCCGGCCTGCTGACGGACAAACGCCGGCAGGTGTTTGGCGGCATAGGGAAACAGCACGTCGAAGACAAAACTCACCGCGCTGGTGGTGCCTTCGATGTCGGTGAGAATCGCTTTGATCGGCATCGACTCAGTCCTCCAGACGCGGGAATTGGCTGGCGATGTCTTCACCGGTGAAATTGGCCACCCAGCCTTCCGGGTTGTTGAACAGGCGGATCGCAATGAAATGCGGGTGCTCGCCCATGTCGAACCAGTGTTTGGTGCCGGCTGGCACCGAGATCAGATCGTTTTTCTCGCACAGCACGGCGTAGACGTAATCGTCGATGTGCAGGGTAAACAGACCACGACCGGCAACGAAAAATCGCACTTCGTCTTCGCCATGGCGGTGTTCATTGAGGAACTTGGCGCGCAGTTCGGCTTTTTGCGGGTGATCGCTGTTGAGGCTGATCACGTCGACTGTGATGTAACCGCGCTCGGTCATCAGTTGGTCGATTTGCGCTTGATAGGCGCCAATCACTTCTTCCTGGGTGGCACCCGGCTGAAGCCGGGTGGCGGCTTGCCAACGGTCGAAGCGCACGCCTTGTTCAGCCAGGGTCGAGGCGATGTCTTCGAAATGGGTCAGCACCTTGTTGGGGATTTCAGGGCTGGAGACGTGATAAACGGACAGGCTGCTCATCAGGGCAACTCCTTAACGGTTCATGCTTTAACGTTCAAGAGCGAGCGCATCTTCAACTCGCACTCGAACAAAAATTCAAAGGCCTCGATCTGCCGCAGGGCATCGCTCATGCGCGCCCCCCAGGTGTACAGGCCATGGCCGCGGATCAGGTAGCCGACGCAATCGGGATGGGCGTCCAGCCAAGGCTGCACCTTGGCGGCCAGGCGCGCAATGTCCTGATCGTTGTCGAAAATCGGCACCCGCACCCGGGACTCGTGGGTCGTCACACCGCTGAAGGCTTTTTGCAATTCGTAGTCTTCGAATTCGATGAAGTCTTGCGGCGTCAGGCGTGACAGCACGGTGGCATTCACCGAATGGGTGTGCAGCACCGCGCCGATCTCCGGCCGCCAGCTGTAAAGCTGAGTGTGCAGCAGGGTTTCGGCGGACGGCTTCTTGCCCGGCTCCAGGCTATTGCCTGACAGATCGGTGGCCAGCACGTCGTCCATGCCCAACTGGCCCTTGTGCTTGCCGGAGACGGTCAGCAAGGCTTCGGTCGGCGACAGACGGGTCGAGTAATTGCTGCTGGTGGCCGGCGACCAACCGCGGCCATAGAGAAAACGCCCGGCGTCGATGATTTCCTGGGCGAGGTGTTCACGGGTAAGGCTCATGGCCTGTCCTCTTGCATACATGTGGCAATGATAACGGCAGCCGCGAGCGCTGCGAGGCTGGCAATACTAAAGGTCAATGCGGCGCCAAGGGCGTTCCAGCTGTAGCCGGAATACAACGCACCCAATGCACCGCCGGTACCGGCCAGGGCGGCGTACAACGCCTGGCCCTGGCCTTGCTGGCGTGCGCCGAAGCTACGTTGCACGAATGAAATGGCAGCGGCGTGAAAGCTGCCGAACGTCGCCGCGTGCAACACCTGGGCAAACAACAGCACCCACAGAAACTCCGCGAGCGAGCCCAGCAATAGCCAACGCAGCGCCGCCAGCAGAAAACTGGCCATCAGTACCCGACGCAATGAGAAGCGCGTGAGGATCCTGCTCATGGCCAAGAACATCAAAACTTCAGCCACCACGCCGACCGCCCAGAGCATGCCGATCACACCGCGGCTGTAACCCAGTCGCTCAAGGTGCAGCGTCAAAAACGTGTAATACGGTCCATGGCTCATCTGCATCAGCGCCACGCAGGCGTAAAACGCCAATACACCGGGGCTGCGCAGCTGCTTGAGGAATCCCTCCCCCGCCACCCGGTTACCCGGTGCCGGTTGAGCGTTCGGCACCCACAGGCTGCTGAGCACGATGCCGGCCAGGATCAGCACCAGCGCCGCGGGGTAGATGTCGAGGCTCAGCCATTCGAACAGCCGGCCCAGCGCGACCACGGTGATGATGAAACCGATCGATCCCCACAGGCGAATCTGGCTGTAGCGCGAGGTCTGCCCCTGCAAATGCGCCAGGGTGATGACTTCGAACTGCGGCAACACCGCGTGCCAGAAGAACGCATGCAAGGCCATGACCATCGCCAGCCAGGCGTAGGTCTTGCTGACGAAAATCAACGAGAAGGTCAGCAGCGTGCACACCGCGCCAAAACGCACGATGGCCAGCCGCCGACCCGTGAAGTCGCCCAGCCAGCCCCAGATGTTCGGGGCCACGCAGCGCATCAGCATCGGGATCGCCACCAATTCGCCGATGCGCGCGGCGCTGAATCCCAGGTGATCGAAATACAGCGCCAGAAACGGCGCTGTCGAACCGAGCAAGGCGAAATAGAACAGATAGAAACTGGAGAGCCGCCAGTACGGGAGCGCCGCAGTCGCCATCAGACGGCTGCGACCAGGAGGTCTGCCATTTACAGCTGACCCAGCACCGGCGTGCTCACACGCACATCGGCGTTCTGCCCACGGTGACGCAGCAGATGATCCATCAGCACGATGGCCATCATCGCTTCGGCGATCGGCGTGGCACGGATCCCGACGCACGGGTCGTGACGGCCCTTGGTGATCACTTCCACCGGGTTGCCATGGATGTCGATGGAACGGCCCGGCGTGGTGATGCTCGACGTCGGCTTCAGCGCCAGGTGCGCAACGATAGGCTGACCGGAGGAAATACCACCGAGAATGCCGCCGGCGTTGTTGCTGAGGAAACCTTCCGGAGTCATTTCATCGCGATGCTCGGTGCCGCGCTGGGCGACGCTGGCGAAACCGGCGCCGATTTCCACACCTTTGACCGCATTGATGCTCATCAGCGCATGGGCCAGTTCGGCATCGAGGCGGTCGAAGATCGGTTCGCCCAGGCCTGGCATCACACCTTCGGCCACCACGGTGATTTTCGCGCCGACCGAATCCTGGTCGCGGCGCAACTGGTCCATGTAGGCTTCCAGTTCCGGCACTTTGTCCGGATCCGGGCTGAAGAAGGCGTTCTGCTCGACCGATTCCCAGGTCTTGAACGGGATTTCAATCGGCCCGAGCTGGCTCATGTAGCCGCGAATCACGATGCCCTGGCTGGCCAGGTATTTTTTCGCAATCGCCCCGGCCGCGACGCGCATCGCGGTTTCACGGGCCGAGCTGCGACCGCCACCACGGTAGTCGCGCTCACCGTACTTGTGGTGGTAGGTGTAGTCGGCGTGGGCCGGACGGAACAGATCCTTGATCGCCGAGTAGTCCTTGGACTTCTGGTCGGTGTTGCGGATCAACAGGCCAATGGCGCAACCCGTGGTGCGGCCTTCGAACACGCCAGAGAGGATTTCGACTTCGTCGGCTTCCTGGCGCTGGGTGGTGTGGCGGCTGGTGCCGGGCTTGCGGCGGTCCAGGTCACGCTGCAGATCCTCCAGGGATATCTCCAGGCCCGGCGGGCAGCCATCGACAATGGCGACCAACGCCGGGCCATGGCTTTCGCCCGCGGTGGTGACAGTGAACAGCTTGCCGTAGGTATTGCCGGACATGCAGGACGCTCCGTGAAATGAACCTGAATACGTAATGCGCGCCAGTATACGCAGGCTACCCAAGTAGTTCATCCTCGAACCTTATGGGTGCCTGTGAGTCCAACCGGCATCTTCTTGATGATGGCGTGATGATGCTGCGAGTTCTAGCCTTGAGCCTTACCCTGATTTCCGGCTTCGCCCAGGCGACTGTCCTGCAACGGCCGATCACGTTGGACACCGGCACCGGCGAGCTTTTCGGCTCTTTGCTGCTGCCCAAGTCCGACAACCCGGTCCCCGTTGTCCTGATCATTTCCGGCTCCGGCCCTACCGATCGCGACGGCAACAACCCTGACGGGGGACGTAACGACAGCCTCAAGCGCCTGGCCTGGGTGCTGGCCAAACACAACATCGCCAGTGTGCGCTACGACAAGCGTGGTGTTGCAGCAAGCCTGGCCGCGACGCCAGACGAACGCAATCTGACGGTCGACGCGTACGTTTCCGACGCCGAGGCCTGGGGCCAGAAGCTCAAGACTGATCCGCGTTTCGGCAAACTGATCGTGCTCGGGCACAGTGAAGGCGCCTTGATCGCCAGCCTGGCCGCGCCAACCATCGACGCCGATGCGGTGATTTCCGTATCGGGCAGCGCGCGACCGGTCGATCAGGTGATCCGTGAGCAACTGGGCAATCGCCTGCCACCGCCGTTGTTGCTGCGCAGTAACCAGTTGCTCGACAGCCTCAAGGCCGGGAAACCCGACGACAATGTGCCGCCACCCTTGCAGGCCATTTTCCGTCCGAGCGTGCAGCCGTACCTGATTTCCCTGTTCCGCCAGGACCCGGCCGCGGCATTTGCCAAGCTGAAGATGCCAGCGCTGATCATCCAGGGCAGCAACGACATCCAGGTCGGCGTCAATGACGCCAGGCTGCTCCAGGCCGCCAAACCGGACGCGGAACTGGCCCTGATCGAGGGCATGAACCATGTCATGCGCATCGTGCCTAACGACGTCAAACGCCAGCTGGCTTCCTACAAGGACCCGCAATTGCCCCTGGCGGCGGAACTGAGCACGCGAATCCTCGGGTTTATCGACGGACTTCGTACCAGTTAACGGCTCCTTACCCTCCAGTCTTGGGAAAAACGGCCGATAAGCCTTTGTCGCCAACACATTGGTTGGCGACAAGCTGAGCTTGGACAGGATCTCGCCGTTATGACTGACACCCAGACTTCACCCGACACCACCGCTGAAACAGAAGCACCGCCAGCGGTCGAGCTGCCCTGGGCGGACGTCCACGTCGAGCACCACAAGATGCTCCGTCTGGCGCCGCTGCAGACTGATCGCAATACGGGCGGGCGCCCATTGCGCTTTGTCGAGTTCGGCTATGCCGAGCGCAACGACAGGGCGCACAGCCTGATGCGCATGAGCATCACCCTGCCCGCCCAGCGTGTGCGCAAGGAACAGAATCATCTGGATGTGTGGGTCGATCACGCGGAAAAACGCGTGCATTTCGGACCGGAAAGCGGTTTGCAGGTCGAACCGCTGAACCGCGGCATCGGCCGATTCATGATCGCCCAGGGCATCAACTGGGCGAAGAAGCGCTGGCCCACCTACACCGTCGACGGCTTTGACCTGAACAACAAGGAAGCGCTCAACGAAGACACCCGCCTGCGCCGCGATCATTTTTTGCGTGTGCACGGTTTCGACGTGGTGTATGCCGATGCCCAGCATCTGAAAGGCAGCGTCAAAGCAGTCAAGGTCGGCGACCTCGCGGGGGACTGGAACAGCGAAAAACTGCAGGTCGTGGAAATTCTCGAGGCGGCACAGATGCTCCAGCAAGCCGAGCAGAACCTGGCCGAGCAGGAAGTCAAACTCAAGAAACACGAAGAGAAGGTCAGCAAGTACAAACGCGAAGACGCCGGGCTGCGTTTCACCATTACGTGCCTGGTGGCGTTTGCGGTGTTTCAGGCAGGGTTGCTGATCTGGATTGCCACGCACCGTTAAAAGCTTGAGCGCGCGACGTATTCATTGTGGGAGCGAGCTTGCTCGCGATGGACGTTAACGATGACGCGTGTATTCTGAATAAACACGTCGCCCTTACGTTCATCGCGAGCAAGCTCGCTCCTACAAGGGTCAGACGCGGGAAGCGAACAACGCCTGATGCTCCCGGCACTGCTGCGCGCTCAGCATGAACACTCCGTGACCACCGCGCTCGAACTCCAGCCAGGCGAAGTCGACTTCCGGGTACAACGCCTCGACGTGCACCTGGCTGTTGCCCACTTCGACAATCAGCAAGCCTTTCTCGGTCAGATGATCCGCCGCTTCGGCAAGCATGCGACGCACCAGGTTCAAACCGTCATCGCCGCACGCCAGGCCCAGTTCCGGTTCGTGCTGGTATTCGTCCGGCATGTCGGCGAAATCTTCCGAATCGACGTAGGGCGGGTTCGACACGATCAGGTCGAAACGTTGTCCCGGCAAGCCCTCGAAACCGTCACCCTGCACCGTGTACACGCGCTCATCGACACCGTGACGCTCGATGTTCTGGTTGGCCACTTCCAGTGCTTCGAACGACAGGTCGGCCAACACCACTTCGGCATGCTGGAACTCGTAGGCGCAGGCGATGCCGATGCAACCGGAGCCGGTGCACAGGTCGAGAATCCGCGCCGGCTCGTTGGCCAGCCACGGGGTGAAACGGTTTTCGATCAGCTCGCCGATGGGCGAACGCGGGATCAACACACGCTGATCGACGATGAACGACATGCCGCAGAACCAGGCCTCGCCCAGCAGGTAGGCCGTTGGCACCCGCTCTTCGATGCGGCGCTTGAGCAGCAGCTGCAGGTGAACCACTTCGTCTTCTTCCAGATTGCAGTCGAGGTAGCTGTCGGCGATTTCCCACGGCAGGTGCAGCGCGCCCAGTACCAGTTGACGGGCTTCGTCCCAGGCATTGTCGGTGCCATGGCCGAAAAACAGATCCTCCCCATGGAAGCGGCTGACGGCCCAACGGATATGGTCACGCAGGGTGCGAAGGCGGGAAGTGATCACGACGGCAAACTCCAGAAAAATCGACGGGCGATTCTACCAGTCAAACGGCGCCACGACGACGCGGGAAAACGACCGACTCAAATGTAGGAGTTATCCGTTTTTTCGCCAGTCTATTGAACAAAACGTGACTATTGACAAGGCTAGAGGCCAGCAACCACGGCACCTACGATCGTAGCGATTCACAGAACCGCTCAGCCAGAGGACAATGGCGCAAAAGCCCCACTCCAAGGAGCCCCAGAATGTCCGTTCCAAAAACGATGTTTCAACTCAGCGGTCGCGGTTATCCGGCAGCCAAACTGAGTCATGCGACCCTTATCATCATCGATGCCCAGAAAGAGTATCTGAGCGGGCCGCTGGCCCTCAGCGGCATGGATGAGGCCGTCGCGAACATCAAGCAGTTACTCGCCGCGGCCCGTGCCGCCGGCCGGCCGATCGTGCATGTGCGCCACCTCGGCACGCTCGGTGGAATGTTCAACCCGCAAGGCGTCGGTGGTGAATTCATTCCGGGTCTTGAGCCACAGAGCGACGAAACCATCATCGGCAAATTGCTGCCGAGCGCGTTCCACGGGACCGAACTGGCCAAACGCCTGGAGGACCTCGGCGCCCTCGACCTGATCGTCTGCGGCTTCATGAGTCACTCGAGCGTCAGCACCACGGTGCGCGCCGCGAAGAACCTGGGCTTCCGCTGCACGCTTATCGAAGACGCCTGCGCCACACGCGACCTGCCCTACAAGGGCGGTGTCCTGAGCGCCATGCACGTTCATCAGACCGAAATGGCGATCATGGGCGACAACTTCGCCACCCTCGCGCTGACCTGTGAACTGATCTGATCGACGCTCAATGAGCGGCCTGGAACGCCGCTCATCCGCAAAAACCTCTCATTTGCCGTAATTGTCTTAGCCTCAGGAACATCCCGGTCAACTCCCGGTCGAAGGGCCGATACCCATTGAGGAAGGTCGGAATGAAGTTATCCGATGGTTTTGACGCTCGCCGCTTGCGGCCCAAAGGCCAACGCAACTGGCGTTTTCGAATCGGCGCGACGTTCGCGGCATTGCTGGCGATGTGCGGCGTGTTGCTGGCCATGGCCGGTGCCGCCGGCCTGCTCGGCCACGCTCCCGCCCTGGGAGAATTGAACACCAGCCGCACCGGTGCTGCCGTGATCCTGGCCATCGGTCTGTTCGTGCTGTACCTCGGTGTCTGGCTGTGGCGCCGTTGCCGCCGTCGCTCGCGGCAGTCGCGGGAGCTGGCCATGTCCCCGCACCTGATGAAAAAACACGACTGAGCCAAGCGCCGCGCGCGTTTTTGTCGCGCCCGATTCGCTTCGAGTTGGGTAAACTGGCCGCCCTTCGCGGAGGCTGACATGCAAGACGACGATTTTTCCCTGTTCAAAAGCGCGATCCAAGGCGTCAAGCCGATCAAGCACGATCGCGCCGAAACCGGCAAACCCAAGGCTGACCGTGCGCAGATTGCCAAACTGCGTCAGGCTGCCACCGTGCGTACCGAATCCACCACCGTTGACGGTCTGTCCGATCAGTTCGTCATCGACGTCGGCCCTGAAGACGAGCTGATGTGGGCGCGTGACGGCGTGCAGGAAAGCCAGATGCGCAAGCTCAAGATCGGTCAGATTCCGTTCGAAGGCAGCCTCGACCTGCACGGCATGAGCGTGGAAAAGGCCCGGGAAACCCTCTGGGCGTTCCTCGCCGAAGCAACCAGATTCGAAATCCGCTGCGTGCGTGTCACCCATGGCAAGGCAGTACGCCTGGACGGCAAGCGGCCGATGATCAAAAGCCACGTCAACACCTGGCTGCGCCAGCATCCGCAAGTGCTCGGCTTCACCTCGTGCCAGGCGAAACACGGCGGTGCCGGGGCGGTCTATGTGATGCTCAAACGCACCATGATGGAAGGTCGCGACGAGTAAAGCTGATGCGCCACGCTTGCAGCGTCGTGTCCGTCACCGTACCCTTGCCCTTTGCGTAAAATCCCACAGGTAGTTTCATGTCCCTGGAACAGAATTACACGGCGATCCTCGGCCAGCTCGGCGAGGACGTTTCCCGCGAAGGCCTGCTCGACACGCCAAAACGTGCCGCCAAAGCCATGCAGTACCTCTGCCGCGGCTATGAACAGACACTGGAAGAGGTCACCAACGGTGCCCTGTTCAGCTCCGACAACAGCGAAATGGTGCTGGTCAAGGACATCGAGTTGTACTCGTTGTGCGAACACCACCTGCTGCCGTTCATCGGCAAGGCGCACGTTGCCTACATCCCGAGCGGCAAGGTCCTGGGCCTGTCGAAGGTGGCGCGGATCGTCGACATGTACGCCCGCCGCCTGCAGATCCAGGAAAACCTCAGCCGCCAGATCGCCGATGCGGTCCAGCAAGTCACCGGCGCCCTGGGCGTTGCGGTGGTGATCGAGGCCAAGCACATGTGCATGATGATGCGCGGTGTGGAGAAGCAGAATTCGACGATGATCACCTCGGTGATGCTCGGTGAGTTCCGTGAGAACGCCGCCACCCGCAGCGAATTCCTCAGCCTCATCAAGTAATTCGCGGCACGAAGAAAACCGGCATTCATCGCCGGTTTTTTTTCGTCCGCAAAAAATCAGGTAAGCTGCGCGCCCTTCTTCATTTGCACCGTGAGGCTTTCAACGTGTTCGTAAAAGCGCTTCGTGTCGGCCTTGGCCAACTGATCATCTTCATCGACTTCATCACGCGCCCAGGCAAGAAAAAGCGCCCCGCCGCGGCTCAGGCCCAGGTCGAAGCGGCCGCCAAAGGCCTGACCCTGTATCAATTCCACGCCTGTCCGTTCTGCGTGAAGACTCGCCGCACCCTGCGCCGCCTGAACGTGCCGGTGGCCCTTCGCGATGCGAAGAACAACGAACAGGATCGCCAGACCTTGCTCGAGCAAGGCGGCAAGATCAAGGTGCCGTGCCTGCGTATCGAAGAGAATGGCCAGACCACCTGGATGTATGAGTCCAAGGTGATCATTGATTATCTGGACAAGCGTTTCGCGGCAGCCTGATTTGCTTGTAGTGTTCTGACGGACGCCTTCGCGAGCAGGCTCGCTCCCACAGTTGACCGCATTTCCCTGTGGGAGCGAGCCTGCTCGCGAAGAGGCCCGCACAGACACCGCAAATTTCAGACAAAAATAAACCGGCCCTTGCGCCGGTTTATTTGTTTTCAGGCCGCTTGCGCCGCCTGCGCCTGTCGCACCACCGTCGCCAGCCGCTTGAGCCCCTCCTCCAGCCGCGCCGGGTCAATGTGGCTGAAGTTCAACCGCAAATACCCGTGATGCTTGTCCGGTTCGGGGAAGAACGGCTCGCCCGGCATGAACGCCACATCGTTGGCCAACGCCGCATTGAGCAGGGTTCGAGTGTCCAGCGGCTGCTTGAGTTTCAACCAGAAAAACAGCCCGCCCTGTGGCTCGTTCCAGTCCGCCAGATCAGAGAAGTGAGTTTGCAGCGCCAGCTGGAACGCATCCCGGCGCACCCGGTAAAAATCCCGTAGTTCACTGCGATGCTGCTGATACTTCTCGGTTCCGATCCATTGCAGTGCCTGCCACTGGCCGACCCGATTGGTGTGCAGGTCCGCCGACTGCTTGAGTTTCAACAGATGGGGAAACAGGTCCGGACTGGCGATCAGATAGCCCACGCGCAAACCTGGCAACAGGGTTTTCGACACGGTCCCGGTATAGATCCAGCTGGCCTTCTTCAAGCGACCGGCAATCGGCGTGGCGCTGCCGCCATCGAAGGTCAGTTCGCGATAAGGCTCGTCTTCGATCAGGGTGACGCCGAACTCGTCGAGCAGCGCTGCCACCGCGTCGCGCTTGGCTTCGCTGTAACGCACCGCCGAAGGATTCTGGAAGGTCGGGATCAGGTAGATGAAGGCCGGGCGGTGTTGCTCCAGGCGAGCGCGCAGCTCTGCCAGGTTCGGCCCGTCAGCCTCCAGCGGCACGGTCAGGCAATCGGCGCCGAACAGCTGGAAAATCTGCAATGCCGCCAGATAAGTCGGCGCTTCGAGCAGGATTTCGGTGCCCTTGTCGATGTAGAGCTTGGCGGCCAGATCCAGAGTTTGCTGTGAACCACTGACCACCAGTACCTGACTTGCCTCACATGCCACGCCCAACGCTCGCGCCTCGGCGGCCAGCGCCTCACGCAGCGCCGGTTCGCCCTCGCTCATGCCGTATTGGCCCATGGAAAGCGGCATTTCGGCCCAGTCGACCTTCGGCAACATGGCTTCGGCAGGCAAACCGCCGGCAAACGACATCACCTGCGGACGCTGGGCCGCAGCAAGGATTTCACGGATCAAAGAACTTTTAAGGCGTGAGACACGTTCGGAAAAAGCCATGGGGATCACCGGTAGCGAGGCATGAGGAAAATGAGTCAAACTTGTTGACCGAAATTACGCTTCTTCGAATGGATACGTCAACATGCTTGACCTTAAAAACCCGCTTTCCCAGCAGCAAGCCATGGAAGCGTTTTTCTTCGGCTACCAGGCTTTCACCGCCAAGGCCGATGAAATGCTCGAACGCCGCGGCCTGAGCCGGGTGCATCAACGCATCGTGTTTTTCATCGCCCGCTATCCGAACCTGAGCGTCAAGGAACTGCTGGCCTTGCTTGGCGTGAGCAAGCAGGCGCTGAACATGCCGTTGCGGCAATTGTTGGAGATGCATCTGGTCGAGAGCGTCGCGTCCGAGACGGACAAACGTAAACGTCTGCTGGAGTTGACAGCGGAAGGCGCGCGGTTTGAGCAGGCATTGAGGCGTGAGCAGGTGAAATTGCTGGAGCGGGTGTTTGCCGAGGCTGGGGAGACGGCGGTGAATGGGTGGTTGGCGGTGAATCTGGCGTTGGGGAAAAGTCAGGCGCATACCGACTGAATTGCTGATTTTGATGCTGCCTGATCCGGCCTCTTCGCGAGCAAGCCCGCTCCCACAGTGATGGATGGTGTCCACAAATCTTGTGCCTGACCGGGTTTCCTGTGGGAGCGGGCTTGCTCGCGAAGGGGCCGGAACAGGCGATATATCCCTAAAGCCAAACTTTTCGTCGACAAAACCAAAAACATTATTTGCATTATTTGTATACAAAAGCATAATCCACTTCGTGCGAGTTCCTGACCAAGCGGTCAACAAATTCGCAAGTGCCTCAAAGGGCCGCTGCCACCCTCATGGGTCCGGCCCTGGAAATAACAATAAAACTCTTGAGGAGTACTCGCTGTGGAAAGCCGCAAATCCGAAGCATCGACGCTGGATCTCTCGCCGCCACTACGCAATGGGCTGCTGGAACGTCTGTTCAAACTCAGCTTGCACGGCACCACGGTGAAGACCGAGCTGATTGCCGGTCTGACAACCTTCATCACGATGGCTTACATCATTTTCGTCAACCCCAACATCATGGCCGACGCCGGGATCGATCACGGTGCGGCATTCGTCGCCACCTGTATCGCTGCAGCCCTCGGTTGCCTGTTGATGGGCCTGTACGCCAACTGGCCGGTCGGCCTGGCGCCAGGCATGGGGCTCAACGCCTTCTTCACCTACACCGTGGTCGGCACCATGGGCTACAACTGGGAAACCGCCCTCGGCGCGGTGTTTGTGTCCGGTGTGTTGTTCATGATCCTGACCTTCTCGCGGATCCGCGAATGGCTGCTCAACAGCATCCCGGTCAGCCTGCGCTTCGCCATGGGCGCCGGCGTGGGTCTGTTCCTGGGGCTGATCGGCCTGAAAACCGCGGGTATCGTCGTCGACAGCCCGGCCACGCTGATCAAGCTCGGCTCCCTGCGCGAACCCGGCCCGCTGCTCGCCGCCGTATGCTTCCTGATGATCGCCATCCTCAGCTATCACAAGGTGTTCGGCGCGATCCTCATCAGCATCATCACCGTGACCCTCGCTGGCTGGGGTCTGGGCCTGGTGCACTACGAGGGCATCATGTCGGCCCCGCCAAGCCTGGCTCCGACCTGGATGGCCATGAACGTCGCTGGCGTGTTCAACGTCAGCATGATCAGCGTGGTCCTGGCGTTCCTCTTCGTACACATGTTCGACACCGCCGGTACCTTGATGGGGGTTGCCCAGCGCGCCAACCTGGTGGGCGCTGACGGCCGCATCGAAAACCTTTCCCGCGCCATGAAAGCCGACAGTGCTTCCAGCGTATTCGGTGCGGTAGTCGGCGTTCCGCCGGTCACCAGCTACGTGGAAAGTGCTGCCGGTGTTGCTGCGGGTGGTCGGACTGGTCTTACCGCAGTCACCGTGGGTGTGCTATTTATAGCGGCAATGTTTTTCGCACCACTGGCCGGCATGATTCCCGCCTATGCCACCGCTGGCGCACTGATTTATGTAGCAATGCTGATGATGGGCGGCATGGCTCACATCGAATGGGATGAAGCGACCGACAGCATTCCGGCGATTGTCACCGCAATCATGATGCCGTTGACCTTCTCGGTTGCCGACGGTATCGCGCTGGGCTTCATCACCTACGTGGCGCTGAAGGCCGGTACCGGCAAGTACAAGGAAATCTCCGTCAGTCTGTGGGTGCTCTGCGCGATCTTCATCGCCAAGTTCATCTTCCTGTAAACCTTACGCGGGACCCGCTTCAAAACAGCCTCACCCCCTCGGGTGAGGCTTTTGTGCAAATGGAGGAAAGTGATGAGTCTGGAAACCTGGCTGCTGTTCAGCGGCGCTGCGCTGATAGTGATCCTGATCCCGGGGCCGCTGTCTTTGCTGATGATCAGCAACAGTCTGAATTACGGCCTGCGCCGCTCTTACCCGGCCTTTCTCGGCGGCGTGTCCGCATCGATCTGTCTGCTGAGTGCTTCGGCGCTAGGCCTGGGTGCGTTGTTGCTGGCATCGGAACAGCTGTTCAGCGCCCTGAAGATTCTGGGTGCCCTTTACCTGTTCTACCTCGCCTGGCAGAGCTGGCAGCAATCGCGCCTGCCTTCCCATGGCGCCGAAGTGCCACAGGCCGCGCCGGTGCCACGCTTTCGCGCACTGTTCGGGCGTGCGTTCATGCTGGGCGCCAGCAATCCGAAAGACATCCTGTTCTTCGCCGCTTTCCTGCCGCAGTTCTTGAGTGCCGAACAGCCGTTCCTGCCGCAGCTGCTGGTGATGATTGCGACCTGGACCCTGCTCGACCTGCTGTGCAAATTGGCCTACGGCCTCGGCGCCCATGGTGCGGCGCGCTATCTGCGCAGCGGCAAGGGCCAGAGCTGGTTCAACCGGATCAGTGCGGGGTTGTTTGGTGGTGCGGGTGCCGCTTCCTTGCTCAGCAATCACTGACACTTTCGATACGTATCCCGGGCATTTTTTCCGTCCTTGCTGCTGCCCTCCTGAGTCGCGCAGTCACTCAGGAGGGCGAGCGAGCGAAATACACTGCATCAACAGTCTGACTATTGACTCCTCAGATTTGTAATATCTGGCGGAGCAAGGTACCTACCGAGATGGCAAGGAAGAAATTGTTCTTTCGCCCCACCCCTTTAATATTGAACGAAGCCTCGACGTTGTTCTTTTGCGAAAGACCAAGAGGCGAACGAGTTGTCTTTAGGCGCCTGTGACCGTGCTCGGCTTATCCATGCAGGCGCTAAAGTGTAACCATGATCGTTTTTTGTCAGCAATCGACTTGCTGTTCCTCCTATGGTGATTCGAATTTACTATCCATGACGGCAAAAAAATGTTTCGAGTAAACAGCTCGTCTTTCGAGCAAATCTCCCAACCCAACGCCGACACAAAGTGCTCACCTGTTTCACAAAACTTAAAGAACGTCCGCCAAGGAACAACTAGTTTAGCGCTAAGCAACACCGACGGCGGGAGCCCAGAGCCTGAACGAATCCAGGGAACGACAGCGGAACTCTGCCCGGGGCCAGCCAAGCGCGCACGTCTTGAGCCCACCACCCCCTTGAGCCCTTCAGTTCTGAATTCGGACTGGAATGGAAGTGGACAGCCGAAAGAAATGGAAGCATTTCAGACTTTTGCCTTGTGTGACTCGATACATGGAAAAAAATTCAGATTGGGTAAAGACACATGGATCTCGCAGAATGAGTTCTACCCGTTCACGGGAGAAAAAGGTCAAAGGGCTCACCACAGGACGCTTCTTGCTCAGGGGACTCCCGCACTGAGCGAGGCAACCAGTGCTGAAAATATCCAACAAAAAATCGAAGCCTTCACTCAATGGGGTATGAAAGTCGACATTCATTCACTGGCCTTTTTCAAATTGCCAGGCCAGATAACCACGGAAGTGAAAGAAATCAATGGCGGACTGATCGCAGACCTCGTCAATCAGCAATCCCGGGGAAAAGCCGCCGTTCAACGCATCATTGAACCCATGGCAGGCTCGGGCTTTTATGCCAACTATGCCAGAGCCGTCGGATTCGAAGGAGAGATGATAATCAATGACACAAACCCGCTGATTGCATGGACTCAAAGGGAAATCGTCGAGCAGCCTGATCGAGTCAAGCATTACATCGAGTCAATCAAAAATGATCTGATTGTTCTAGGCGAGCAATACAAGATTAAGTTTGAACCCTCTACCCTTTCCATACAATTTAATAGTGAAAAAGAGGCCAAGACATTCGTCAGTTCTGATCACGCCAAGAATTTCCGCCTTGTAGTGAACAACTATTTCAATGAGGTCGTGGATGTTGTCGTTGAATTGAAAAACGAAGAAGTCGTCGTCAGCGAGCCCCCAGCCAAAGGAGCATCAGTTATCGCTCAAGTACAAGGCGATGAAATCGTTATCAGCGCAACACCTCACATCGCAGATGAAAAAGCGTTTCTCGCTGCGGTGTTTTATGTCGCACAAAACAACAACCAGCGCAACAACGATACTGTTGAAATAAAAAAATTGAGCAATGGCAAGCACAGCCTTCACTTGCCCCTGTCCACGATGGTCACAGAAGGTCCGGCGGTAAAATTATTTCTACGCGGAATGACGAACAACAATCAAATAAACTACATCAGCTACCTGCATAAAAATGCACGGCATCCAACGCTTTTTTCGAACGGGGACGGTTGGGCCTTGTTAGATAACATTCGCGATAAAGTCAACGAAACGAAAAACCAGAGCGATTTGATCATATTGAGTGGCCATTTCAGCGAAACCTATATGACCGAGGCGACTTTCATCAAAAAAATTGAAACTCATGTCCTGCCACTGTGTGAACGGGGCGCCAAGGTCATCATTACCAACGCCTATTCTGCGGATAAAGAAAAGGCTTATAACGCCCTCGGATTCAACACCTTCAAAAAGTCCAGGGAAGCCAGCGGCAAAGACAATGGTTCAAACATGGCCAAAGGGGATTATCTGTTAGCAGTGAATTCCCACACCATGAGGGCAGTCCAGGAACTGGAAAGGTCTGCTGCGCCGGCCGAGGCAACGCATTATTCAAGCGAAAAAAAGCCCGCAGTGTGAGCGGGCGAAAGACCAAAGAAGCTATATGCGCAGTCGCTTCCAGGGTGCAGCAGCTGCTTGGGGGATCAGCTGCCGCGATAGGTGGAGTAGCTGTAAGGCGAAATCAACAACGGCACGTGGTAGTGATCCTGCTCGGCAGAGATGCCGAAACGCAACACCACCACATCCAGGAAGGCCGGCTCCGGCAGCTTGACGCCGCGGGCGCGGTAGTAATCGCCGGCATGAAACTGAACCTGATAGACCCCGGTGCGGTAGTCATCGCCTTGCAGCAACGGTGCATCGACACGGCCATCGCTGTTGGTTATCGCGCTGGCGACCAATTCCAGGTGCGATCCTTCAACGCGGTACAACTCGACCTTGATCGAGCTGCCCGGGCAACCGTGTGCTGCGTCCAAAACGTGTGTAGTCAAACGTCCCATTGATTCTGCGCGCCTGCCTGCGTGGAGCAGTCAGACTTCGCGCCTCCCGAAGTCAGTTGAAAAGGAGACCGCACCGATTCGGAGCACGAAAAGTTGCGGCGAGCGACTGATTAAGACACTTTTCAAAAAAATTGTACACAATAAAAACGACATTTTTCGCGCCATACCCGGCACCTGCACATTTACCGCCGATTTCCCGCCGAACTGCACACTCCATGAACCCTTCATCAAATTACTGACCAGTCAGGCAGATTTCTTGCAGGCTCACGCCAATAGCAGTAAAAGATGACAGTCGGTTAAAAATGCGAAAATTCAGGCTTACAAAGTGAATATAAAGTTGTATACAATCAGCCCATCGCTGTGACGCCAGCCGGCCAACCAATCTTCAGCTGCGTCACACCAACCGTCATCATCGAACAAGAAGGAAGCCTGCAGTGAGCGCTGACTACCCACGCGACCTGGTCGGTTACGGCAGTAACCCTCCTCATCCACACTGGCCGGGCAATGCCCGCATAGCCCTGTCGTTCGTACTCAATTACGAAGAAGGCGGCGAGCGCAACATCCTGCACGGCGACAAAGAGTCCGAAGCCTTCCTCTCGGAAATGGTGTCTGCCCAGCCGCTGCAAGGCGCGCGCAACATGAGCATGGAATCCCTTTACGAGTATGGCAGCCGTGCCGGCGTGTGGCGGATCCTGAAACTGTTCAAGGAATTCGACATTCCGCTGACCATCTTCGCCGTGGCCATGGCCGCCCAGCGTCACCCGGACGTGATCCGCGCCATGGTCGATGCCGGCCACGAGATCTGCAGCCACGGCTACCGCTGGATCGACTACCAGTACATGGATGAAAACCAGGAACGCGAGCACATGCTCGAAGCGATCCGCATCCTCACCGAAATCACCGGTGAACGCCCACTGGGCTGGTACACCGGCCGCACCGGTCCGAACACCCGTCGCCTGGTGATGGAAGAAGGCGGTTTCCTCTACGACTGCGACACCTACGACGACGACCTGCCCTACTGGGAACCGAACAACCCGACCGGCAAGCCGCACCTGGTGATCCCGTACACCCTGGACACCAACGACATGCGCTTCACCCAGGTCCAGGGTTTCAACAAGGGCGACGACTTCTTCGAATACCTCAAGGATGCGTTCGACGTGCTCTACGCCGAAGGCGCCGAAGCACCGAAGATGCTGTCGATCGGCCTGCACTGCCGCCTGATCGGCCGTCCGGCGCGTCTGGCTTCGCTCAAGCGCTTTATCGAATACGCTAAAAGTCATGAACAGGTGTGGTTCAGCCGTCGCGTCGACATTGCACGCCACTGGCAGGAAACCCACCCGTACCAAGGGGCCGCGAAATGAGCGCCTTTCAAACATTGAAACCCTCGACATTGAGCCGCGACGCCTTCGTCAAAGCCTTCGCCGACATCTACGAACATTCGCCATGGGTGGCCGAAAAGGCCTTCGACCTGGGCCAGGATGCCTCGATCGACGAGATCGAAACCCTGCACCAGCGCATGAGCGACATCCTGTTGAGCGCCGATCACGCCAGCCAGTTGGCGCTGATCAACGCTCACCCGGACCTGGCCGGCAAAGCCGCCGTCCAGGGCCAGTTGACCGAAGCCAGCACCCATGAACAGGCTGGCGCCGGTATTCACCAATGCACGGCCGAAGAGTTCCAGCGCTTCACCGAGCTGAACGACGCCTATAAAGCCAAGTTCAAGTTTCCCTTCATCATGGCGGTAAAAGGCAGCAACCGGCATCAGATCCTCGCAGCGTTCGAAACGCGCATCCACAACCCGGTCGACACCGAGTTCAAATGCGCGCTGGCGGAGATCAACAAGATCGCCCTGTTCCGATTACTGACCCTATAGCAAGCCTGGCCCAGCGATTTCATGAACGCCGAAACCGCCCAGGGCCTTGCAAGCATCCCAAGCCAACTTATTAAAGGCAGACAAGAAGAATGAAAGCTTACGCCGTACCTTTCGAGAAGTTCGTCAACCTGGCCGATGCCCGCCTGGGCACCAAAATCATCTCGGTCACCGATGACTGGTTCGCAGACGCCAACCGTCTGTTCCAACCGACCCCGGCCGTATGGAAGGAGGGCGTGTTCGATGACAACGGCAAGTGGATGGACGGCTGGGAATCGCGCCGCAAGCGCTTCGAAGGCTTCGACAGCGCCGTGATCCGCCTGGGCGTACCGGGTTCGATCAAGGGCGTCGACATCGACACTTCATTCTTCACCGGCAACTTCCCGCCATCGGCGTCCCTGGAAGCTTGCTTCCTGGCGTCCGGCGAGCCTGATGAAAACACCCAGTGGACCGAAGTGCTGTCCGCCGTCGAACTTCAAGGCAACAGCCACCACTACCACGAAATCAGCAACGACCAGGCCTTCAGCCACCTGCGCTTCAACATCTACCCGGATGGCGGCGTGGCCCGTCTGCGTGTGTACGGCGTGCCGTTCCGCGACTGGTCGGCCATCGGCGACAACGAGCAAGTCGACCTGGCTGCCGCCCTCAACGGTGGCCGTGCCCTCGCCTGCTCCGATGAACACTTCGGCCGCATGAGCAACATCCTCAACCCGGGCCGTGGCATCAACATGGGCGACGGCTGGGAAACCGCGCGTCGCCGTACCCCGGGCAATGACTGGGTCATCGTCGCGCTGGGTCATGCCGGTGAAGTCGAGAAAGTCATCGTCGACACCCTGCACTTCAAGGGCAACTACCCGGACAGCTGCTCGATCCAGGGCGCCTTCGTGAAGGGCGGCACCGACAGCCAGATCGAAACCCAATCGCTGTTCTGGCGTGAACTGCTGCCAAGCCAGAAGCTGGAAATGCACGCCGAACACACCTTCGCCGAGCAGATCAAGGCACTGGGCCCGATCACCCACATCCGCCTGAACGTATTCCCGGACGGTGGTGTGAGCCGCCTGCGCGTATTGGGCAAGGTCGCTAAATAAGCGGTGAGGCCAATCGCGAGCAAGCTCGCTCCCACAGGTTTTGCTGTTGCTGCGGTTAAAAAAAAGGGCCTGGAGAATGATCTCCAAGCCCTCAAAAGGTGAGAGGTGTCTAGTCCCTCGACCTGGTGAGCGGTGCTACAAGTAACGCGTCGGGTTAGGCCTTCAGGGGCACCAGACGCGGAGCAATCATGTTTTCCGGGCGCAGGATGTCGGCGAGCATGGCTTCGTCGAGCAGACCTTCTTCGCGCACCAGTTCCAGCACGCCGCGGCCGCTTTCGAGGGCGATACGGGCGATGCGGGTGGCGTTTTTGTAGCCGATGTACGGGTTCAGTGCGGTGACCAGACCGATCGAGTGTTCGACCAGTTCACGGCAGCGGGCTTCGTTGGCGGTGATGCCGACGATGCAGTGCTCGCGCAGCATGTCCATGGCGCGTTGCAGCAGGCGGATCGAATCGAGGATCTTGAAGGCGATCAGCGGTTCCATCACGTTCAGTTGCAGCTGGCCGCCTTCGGCCGCCATGGTCAGCGCGAGATCGTTACCGATGACCTGGAAGGCCACCTGGTTAACGGCTTCCGGAATAACCGGGTTGACCTTGCCTGGCATGATCGAGCTGCCTGGCTGACGCGCTGGCAGGTTGATTTCGTTGATGCCGGTGCGTGGGCCGCTGGACAGCAGGCGCAGGTCGTTGCAGATCTTCGACAGCTTGACCGCAGTACGCTTGAGCATGCCGGAGAACAGCACGAAGGCGCCCATGTCGGAGGTCGCTTCGATCAGGTCGGCTGCCGGAACCAGCGGCTGACCGCTGATCAGGGCCAGGCGCTGTACAGCCAAGGCCTGATAGCGCGGGTCGGCGTTGATGCCGGTGCCGATCGCGGTGCCGCCCAGGTTCACTTCAGTCAGCAATTCCGGGGCCAGCGTCTTCAGACGGGCCAGGTCTTCGCCCATGGTGGTGGCGAACGCACGAAACTCTTGACCCAGGGTCATCGGCACGGCGTCTTGCAGCTGGGTACGACCCATCTTCAGGACGTGGTTGAATTCTTCACCCTTGGCTGCGAACGCCTGGATCAGGCTGTCGAGGCTGGCGAGCAGGGCGTCGTGACCGAGCAACAGACCCAGGCGGATCGCCGTCGGGTAGGCGTCGTTGGTCGACTGCGCCATGTTCACGTCGTCGTTCGGGTGCAGGTACTGGTATTCGCCTTTCTGGTGACCCATGGCCTCCAGCGCGATGTTGGCGATCACTTCGTTGGCATTCATGTTGGTCGAAGTGCCAGCGCCGCCTTGAATCATGTCCACCACGAACTCTTCGTGGAAATCACCGCGGATCAGACGTGCACAGGCTTCGCTGATGGCAGCGTGCTTGGCTTCGCTCAGGTGACCCAGCTCACGGTTGGCGTCAGCAGCGGCCTGTTTGACCATGGCCAGGCCGACAACCAGTTTCGGGTAGTGCGAAATCGGAACGCCCGAAAGGCGGAAGTTGTTCACCGCTCGCAGGGTCTGGATACCGTAATACGCTTGAGCCGGTACTTCGAGGGCGCCAAGCAGGTCATTTTCTGTGCGGAATGATGCAGCGGAGGACATGATAGAAATCATCTCAATATGGACCCGGGCTGTGCCGGAACGCTGTGAATGCTAGGCTTGTGCAGAATTTTGGGCCAATGCTGTTAAACACTAGCCTATGCACATTCGGCATAATGCCCGTGTGACGCCGGCTTGACGGCGAGCGTGTGACCTAAATTGGTGCGTGTCCGGGAGGACGTGATGAATCTGGAAAGCAAATGGCTGGAGGACTTTAGTGCCCTGGCTGCCACCCGCAGCTTCTCCCAGGCAGCCGAACGGCGCTTCGTGACGCAACCGGCGTTCAGCCGGCGAATCCGCAGCCTGGAGGCGGCGCTGGGGCTGACCCTGGTCAACCGCTCGCGCACGCCGATCGAACTGACGGCGGCGGGACAATTGTTTCTGGTCACGGCACGCACCGTGGTCGAGCAGCTCGGCGAAGTATTGCGCCATCTGCATCACCTGGAAGGCGGGCAGGGCGAAGTGATGCAGGTAGCGGCCGCACACTCCCTGGCGCTCGGTTTCTTTCCGCGGTGGATTGCGCAGTTGCGCAACGAAGGCTTGAACATCGCCACGCGACTGGTGGCGACCAACGTCGGCGACGCGGTGCATGCCTTGCGCGAAGGCGGTTGCGATCTGATGCTGGCCTTCTACGATCCGGACGCTGCGATGCAGATGGACCCGGAAATCTTCCCTTCCCTGCACCTTGGTCACACCGAAATGCTGCCGGTCTGCGCGGCGGACGCCGACGGCAAACCGCTGTTCGATCTGGAGGGCGAGGCCAGCGTACCGCTGCTGGCGTATAGCGCCGGGGCATTTCTCGGCCGCTCGGTGAACATGCTGCTGCGCCAACGGGCGCTGCGCTTCACCACGATCTACGAAACCGCCATGGCCGACAGCCTGAAAAGCATGGCCCTGGAAGGCCTGGGCATTGCCTGGGTGCCGCAACTGAGCGTGCGCGCCGAATTGGCCCGTGGTGAGCTGGTGGTCTGCGGCGGCCCGCAATGGCATGTGCCGTTGGAGATTCGTCTGTATCGCTGCGCACTGGTACGCAAGGCCAACGTGCGGTTGTTGTGGCGCAAGTTGGAAGGCGGTGCGGCACAGGGCACGACCGGTTCCTGAATGCCATGAAACCCCAATGTGGGAGCGGGCTTGCTCGCGAAGAGGCCGGTACATTCAACATCGATGTTGATTGATCCACCGCTTTCGCGAGCAAGCCCGCTCCCACAGGAAATTCGAGGTGTATTCCATTGACCTTCAAGTCAATAAAATCGGGGCTTTGCGGCAGATGACAGATGGTCGCAACAGGGGCTGTTTATTGGCTTCATTGAGGTATACTGCGCGGCCTTCGGCCGGTTACGACTGGCCATAATTCGTACAATCAAGCCACGCATCCTGCGTGGCTTGTTGTTTTTTGATGCGCCTGCGGGCGCCCAGAGAGAAGAGGCACGACGATGAGTGCACTGGTTGGCGTGATCATGGGCTCCAAGTCCGATTGGTCCACCCTTAGCCACACCGCCGATATGCTGGAAAAGCTCGGCATCCCTTACGAGGTGAAAGTGGTTTCTGCCCACCGCACCCCGGACCTGCTGTTCCAGTACGCCGAAGAGGCCGAAGCACGGGGCATCGAGGTGATCATCGCCGGTGCCGGTGGCGCGGCCCACTTGCCAGGCATGTGTGCAGCCAAGACCCACTTGCCGGTGCTGGGCGTACCCGTTCAGTCCGCAATGCTGTCGGGCGTTGATTCGCTGCTGTCCATTGTGCAGATGCCAGCAGGCATTCCGGTTGCCACCCTGGCCATCGGCAAGGCGGGTGCGATCAACGCAGCGCTGCTGTCGGCGAGTATCCTTGGCGCCAAGCACCCGCAGTTCCATGCGGTGCTGAAAACCTTCCGTGCTGAGCAGACAGACAGCGTCCTGGAAAATCCAGACCCACGCATCGCCTGAGGTTGTTGACGATGAAGATCGGTGTAATCGGTGGCGGCCAGTTGGGTCGCATGTTGGCGTTGGCGGGCACTCCGCTGGGCATGAACTTCGCTTTTCTGGACCCGGCGCCGGATGCTTGCGCAGCCGCGTTGGGCGAACACCTGCGAGCCGACTACGGCGATCAGGATCACCTGCGCCAGCTGGCCGATGAAGTCGATCTGGTGACCTTCGAGTTCGAAAGCGTTCCGGCGGAAACCGTCGCGTTCCTCTCGCAATTCGTCCCGGTCTACCCGAGCGCCGAAGCCTTGCGCATCGCCCGTGACCGCTGGTTCGAGAAGAGCATGTTCAAGGACCTGGGGATTCCTACCCCGGCGTTCGCTGACATCCAGTCCCAAGCCGACCTGGACGCCGCCGTGGCCTCCATCGGCCTGCCGGCGGTGCTCAAGACCCGTACCCTGGGTTACGACGGCAAGGGCCAGAAAGTCCTGCGCACCCCTGAAGATGTGGTCGGCACCTTCGCCGAGCTGGGCAGCGTGGCCTGCCTGCTGGAAGGCTTCGTGCCGTTCACCGGTGAAGTCTCGCTGATCGCCGTGCGTGCCCGCGACGGTGAAACCCGCTTCTACCCGTTGGTGCACAACACCCACGAAAGCGGCATCCTCAAGCTGTCCGTGGCCAGCACCGATCACCCGTTGCAAGCCCTGGCCGAAGACTACTCCAGCCGTGTGCTCAAGCAGCTGGATTACGTCGGCGTGATGGCGTTCGAGTTCTTCGAAGTCGACGGTGGCCTCAAGGCCAACGAAATCGCCCCGCGCGTGCACAACTCCGGGCACTGGACCACCGAAGGCGCCGAGTGCAGCCAGTTCGAAAACCACCTGCGGGCCGTTGCCGGTCTGCCGTTGGGTTCGACGGCCAAGGTCGGCGAAAGCGCGATGCTCAACTTCATTGGCACAGTGCCAGAGACCGAGAAGGTCCTGACCATCGCTGACTGCCATCTGCATCACTATGGCAAGGCGTTCAAGGTCGGCCGCAAGGTCGGTCACGCCAACCTTCGTTGTGCAGACCGCGAGACGCTGGCGGCCCAGATTCTCAAGGTTCAAGCACTGATCGCCGAATAGTTTTCTCTGGCAATGGCGGAACCTTCGGGTTGCGCCGTTCTCTCATGGCAGGTTGCGAAAGTCTGACTAGGCTTTCGGATAGCTACTTCATTGAGAGGAGAATGCCATGGGAATTATCGGAACCATCTTTATCGGCCTGATCGTCGGTCTGCTGGCCCGGTTCCTGAAACCGGGCGATGACAGCATGGGCTGGATCATGACGATCCTGCTCGGTATCGGCGGTTCGCTGGCGGCCACCTATGGCGGTCAGGCCCTGGGTATCTATCAGGCTGGCCAAGGTGCAGGCTTCATCGGGGCGCTGGTAGGCGCCGTTGTGTTGCTGGTGATCTACGGATTGATCAAAAAGAACTGATCCAAGCGACAAAGCCCTCTCCGCCAAGCCGGTCGGGAGGGCTAGAATGTTCGGCGTTTCCTGTTCTTCCCATTGCCGAGCACCTTCATGCGCCGTCTTTTGCTGACTCTTGTTTTACTGGGTACGGGCCTTGCCCATGCCGGCGATCTGCCGGAGACCGACTGGCTCGAACTGATGCCCAAGTCGGACCAGAAGGCCCTCGAGGCCATGCCCGAAATCGACCACAACTCCCCTGAAGCCAATGGCACCTTCACCGACAAGGGCGGGATGAAGCAGGCCAAAGGCTTGCCGGCGGTGATGTACTCGACCAGGACCGTTGCGTCGATGAACGACAGAAGCATCCGCATTGGCGGTTATCCAGTGCCGCTGGAGTCCGACGCCAAGGGCCGCAGTACGTTGTTCTTCCTGGTACCGTACCCGGGTGCCTGCATCCACGTACCGCCACCGCCACCCAATCAACTGGTGCTGGTGCGTTATCCCAAGGGCTTGAAGCTGGATGATATCTACACGCCGCTGTGGGTGACCGGCACGCTGAAGATCGAGAAGGTCAGCAATGACCTGGCGGATGCGGCTTATGCGCTGGATGCGCAGAAGGTGAGGGTGGTGGAAGAGTCGGATTTGTAAGGACAGCACCAAACCAATGTGGGAGCGAGCTTGCTCGCGATGAGGCCATAACATTCAACTTAGAGGTTGCCTGTTACTCCGCCATCGCGAGCAAGCTCGCTCCCACAGTGATTTATGGTGTTAGAGAGATTTGCTGCCTACGCTCACGCCCAAGGTGTGACTGGCCCCAGGCACCAGGCTCACCACATCACCCATCACGTTCGCCGTCTCGATGCACAGCATGCGCTGCCAGCCGTCGTCGGCCATGTCGCTGAACGCAGCGGCGCGGTCGATCCACGGGTTCCAGATCACCGCCGTACGCGATCCGCTGCTGGTCAGTACGATGCGCCGTTCCCAGGCTGGATCGACGATGCTCAACTGTGGCGGGGCGTCGAGGTAGATGCGGTCGGTCTCGCCGGTAAAATGCAGATCACCGGTCTGGGTGACGGTTTTCCAGTTGTCCAGGGTTTCGATATAGTTGAGGCCGTCCACACCTTCGACGTGCACCTCGCGCACATCGCTGACGGCAAAGTAACTGTGCAGCGCCTGGCTGATGCTGACGGTATCAGTGCCCCGGTTGTGGCTGGTCAACTGGATGTGCAATTGCTCGTCGAGGCGAATGGTCAGGGTCAAGTCCACCTGGTGCGGCCAGCCGGGAAAGCCGCCTTCGGGGTAGGGCAGGAGGAATTCGACCTTCAGGCTTTCGCCTTCGGCTTCGATGCCACCCAGTTCCCAATCCATCGCTCGCACGAAGCCGTGAGCCGACGGCGCGTCATTGCTGACACGCATCGCCTTGACACTTTGTGGGTTGCGGTCGAAGACACCGAACCACGGCCAGCACACCGGCACGCCGGCACGGATGCTCTTGCCGGTCTTGAAGACGGCCTCGTCGTTGAGCCAGATCAGCGGCGGCTGGCCGGCCAGCTGATAGCTGAGGATGTGCGCACCTTGCTGGGCCACCAGTAATTCGGCCTGACCGTGGCGGATGCGCCAGCAGTTCAGTTCATCCAGTTTTACGGCTTCAACATTGGGCGTGCTCATGGGACAGCTCTCGATCAGTAACGTGGACGACTATCGACCGCAAAACAGCTACCAGGTTTAGAAACTCTTTATCGAGCCCTGGGCGGAACCGAGCGGGTACGACCGCTGCCGTCGATGGCAACGAACACAAACACCGCTTCGGTTACTTTACGCCACTCGCTGGACAATGGATCGTCGCTCCAGACCTCGACCATCATCTTGATCGAGCTGCGGCCGATTTCCAGGGCCTGGGTATAAAAGGAAAGCTGAGCGCCCACTGCCACCGGAACCAGAAATGCCATGCGGTCGATGGCAACGGTGGCAACGCGCCCGCCGGCGACCTTGCTGGCCATCGCAGTGCCTGCCAAATCCATCTGCGCCACCAGCCAGCCGCCGAAAATGTCGCCAAAGCCGTTGGTTTCGCGAGGGAGTGCGGTGATTTGCAGGGCCAGGTCGCCTTGCGGGATCGGATCTTCTTGTTCGAGCTCTATCATGCCGGGGGTGCCTCTGACCCGTGACTCTTCGTTGGTATCGCTGGTGGTAGCCGTCTTCGGGAAAAACGATTCAGCACCGAACATACTACGTTCGTCACGTTTTCCATAAGGCGCCTAAAGGGAAACTCTGCGAAATCGCCTATGAACCTGAGAGGCGTTTTCGCACAGCAACCCCTTAAAAACCGGAGCAAGGCTGCGAGTATATCGGTCGGTAGACTCCGCGACGACCGTCCGGTTCTCATTTTGACCGTCAAAAACGCACCTCTATGTGCTTTTTCGAACTATTTGCTATCGTGCCGGACCTGCCCAGGCCTCAACCAGCGTTGTTGAGGTTGCAGATCCGACTATAAGAGAAGCCCTTGCCATGACCACAGCGCCCTCGAGCATCGCGCAGCCAGAACAACCCGCACGTCCGCTGACTCGCAGCGACTACAAGACTTTATCGCTGTCTGCCCTGGGCGGCGCGCTGGAGTTCTACGACTTCATCATCTTCGTGTTCTTCGCCACGGTGGTGGGCAAGCTGTTCTTCCCGGCGGACATGCCTGAGTGGCTACGCTTGATGCAGACCTTCGGCATCTTCGCCGCCGGCTACCTGGCACGGCCGCTGGGCGGCATCGTGATGGCGCATTTCGGCGACCTGCTGGGCCGCAAGAAAATGTTCACCCTGAGCATTTTCATGATGGCCGTGCCGACCCTGATCATGGGCTTGTTGCCGACCTATGCGCAGATCGGCATGTGGGCACCGATCCTGTTGCTGCTGATGCGGGTGATCCAGGGCGCGGCCATCGGCGGTGAGGTGCCGGGGGCGTGGGTCTTCGTTTCCGAACACGTGCCGCAGCGTCATATCGGTTACGCCTGTGGCACCCTGACCAGCGGTCTGACGGCGGGCATCCTGCTCGGCTCGCTGGTCGCCACGGCGATCAACAGCCTCTATACCCCGGCGGAAGTGTCGGATTACGCCTGGCGGATCCCATTCCTGCTGGGCGGCGTGTTTGGACTGTTCTCGGTATACCTGCGTCGCTGGCTGCACGAAACCCCGGTGTTCGCCGAGCTGCAACAGCGCAAGGCCCTGGCCGAAGAGGTGCCGCTGCGCGCGGTGCTGCGTGACCATCGTGGCGCCATCGCCATTTCGATGCTGCTGACCTGGCTGCTGTCGGCCGCCATCGTGGTGTTGATCCTGATGACCCCGACGGTGTTGCAGACGGTCTATCACTTCTCGCCAACCACGTCCTTGCAGGCGAACAGCCTGGCGATCGTGTTCCTGAGCTTTGGCTGCATCATCGCCGGCGCGCTGGCGGATCGCTTCGGTGCAGGGCGAGTCTTCGTTCTTGGCTGCGCTGCGTTGCTGGCCAGCTCCTGGACCTTCTATCACAGCCTGGCTGACCATCCCGACTGGCTGTTTCCGATGTACGCGGTGACCGGTCTGCTGGTCGGCACCATCGGTGCGGTGCCCTACGTGATGGTCAAGGCGTTCCCGCCAGTGGTGCGTTTCAGCGGCCTGTCGTTCTCCTATAACGTGGCCTACGCCATTTTCGGTGGTCTGACGCCGATGATCGTCAGTCTGCTGCTCAAGGAAAGCCCGATGGGGCCGGCCTACTACGTGGCGGTGCTGTGCGGGGTCGGGATTCTGGTGGGGGCGTATCTCTGGAAGAAAGGGCGCTAAGCGGCCTTTCTCAGCGACTGCACTGACGCCTTCGCGAGCAAGCCCGCTCCCACATTCGATCGCATTTCTCCTGAAGGAACGCGGTCAACTGTGGGAGCGGGCTTGCTCGCGAAGGCGGGCGACGCCAATCATCCTGCAAAAAAAACCAAATACTGGCCTTTCATCCAATTGTCATATTTCAGCCATAGAGTGTTCACACGGCCTGCTGATACTTGGCCCCGACTTAACACACCCTATCTGCTAGGAGTAAGGCATGAAACTGAAGCGTTTGATGGCGGCAATGACTTTTGTCGCTGCTGGCGTTGCGACTGCCAACGCGGTTGCCGCTGTTGACCCTGCTATCCCGAGCTACACCAAGACCACTGGTGTGTCGGGCAACCTGTCCAGCGTCGGCTCCGATACCCTGGCCAACCTCATGACCCTCTGGGCTGAGAACTACAAGAAAGAATACCCGAACGTAAACATCCAGATTCAGGCCGCTGGCTCCGCCACTGCGCCACCTGCGCTGACTGAAGGCACCTCCAACCTGGGCCCGATGAGCCGCAAGATGAAGGACACCGAACTGGCTGCCTTCGAACAGAAGTACGGCTACAAGCCAACCGCAATCCCGGTTGCCGTGGACGCCTTGGCGGTATTCGTACACAAGGACAACCCGATCCAGCACCTGACCATGGAACAGGTCGACGCGATCTTCTCGTCCACTCGTCTGTGCGGCGCTAAAACCGACGTGAAAACCTGGGGCGACCTGGGCGTGACCGGCGACCTGGCCAACAAGCCGGTTCAGCTGTTCGGTCGTAACTCGGTATCCGGCACCTACGGCTACTTCAAGGAAGAAGCCCTGTGCAAAGGCGACTTCAAGCCAAACGTGAACGAACAGCCAGGTTCGGCTTCGGTCGTGCAGTCGATCAGCTCCTCGCTGAACGGCATCGGTTACTCGGGCATCGGCTACAAGACCGCTAGCGTGAAGACTGTGGCCCTGGCCAAGAAAGGCAGCCAGGACTTCATCGAAGACACCGAAGAAAACGCCCTGAACGGCAAGTACCCGCTGTCCCGCTTCCTGTACGTATACGTCAACAAAGCCCCGAACAAGCCTCTGGCCCCGCTGGAAGCCGAGTTCGTGAAACTGGTTCTGTCGAAACAGGGCCAGGAAGTTGTAGTGAAAGACGGTTACATCCCACTGCCGGCCAAAGTAGCTGCCAAAGCTCTGGCTGACCTGGGTCTGCAGGAAGGCGGCGCTGAAGTCGCAAAAAAGTAAAACCCTGAATCCGGGGTAATCCCGGATTCCTGTGCAGGAGCTGTCGAGCGGAGCGAGGCTGCGATCTTTTGATCTGGCTTTCTCAACTGCAAGATCAAAAGATCGCAGCCTCGGTTCCCTCGACAGCTCCTACACAACCCCCAAATTCCCGATCCACTGCTGGTTACCGCCAGCGGCGGATTTGTTGCGTCACTGCACTGTCATCTTTCTGTCATACAGGATCGCTAGGGTGTGCGAATGAATGATCTGGCCAATTCCACAATGACTACTAATCCCCCCAAGCGAATTGACTTCAATACGCCTGAGCTACAACGCAAGCGTCGCATCCGCGCGCTCAAGGATCGCTTCACTCGCTGGTACGTCCTCATCGGCGGCCTGGCGGTGCTGGCAGCCATCACACTGATCTTCTTCTTCCTCGCCTACGTGGTTGCGCCGTTGTTCCAGGGTGCCAGCCTGACTGCGAAAGATGCGATCGTTCCAGCCTGGATGCAGGATTCCGGCAAGCCGCTGATGATCTCCCTGGAAGAGCAGAATCAGGTGGCGATGCGGGTTTCCGACAAGGGCCAGGCATTGTTCTTCGACATCGACAGTGGCGCCGAACTCAAGCGCGTCGATTTGCCTGTTCCGGCCGGCACCACCGTGACCTCCATCGGTGAAGACCAGCCAGGCCACCCGCTGGTGGCTGTTGGTCTGTCCAACGGTCAGGCCCTGGTGTTCCGCCACACCTATAAGGTCAGCTACCCGGAAGGCAAGAAAACCATCACCCCGGCCGTCGAGTACCCGTATGGCGAAGCGCCAATCGCGGTGAACGAGGCGGGTGGTGCGCTGGAGCACGTCAGCCTCAACGCCAACGATTCGACCCTGATGCTGGTTGGCTCCACCGGTTCGCAACTCAATGTTCTGTCGCTGACCAGCGAAGAGAACATGATGACCGGCGAAGTCACCAACGAGCAGAAGCGCATCGACCTGCCGCAGATGACCGAGCCGGTGAAGAACATCTTCGTCGACCCGCGCCAGCAGTGGCTGTACGTGATCAACGGGCGTGCCCAGGCCGACGTGTTCAGCCTGCGCGACAAGAGCCTCAACGGTCGCTACAAACTGCTTGAAGACGGTGAAGCGCAAGTCACCGCCAGCACCCAGCTGGTGGGCGGCATCTCGCTGATCATCGGCGACTCCAAGGGTGGTCTGGCCCAGTGGTTCATGGCCCGCGACCCGGATGGCGAGCAACGCCTGAAGCAGATCCGCACCTTCCAGATGGGCACCACGCCTATCGTTGAAATCACTGCCGAAGAACGCCGCAAGGGCTTCATTGCCCTTGACGCTTCCGGCAAGCTCGGCGTGTTCCACAGCACTGCCCACCGCACTTTGCTGGTTGAGTCGGTTGCCGAAGGCCAGGGCATTTTCGGTCTGTCGCCGCGTGCCAACCGCGTGATCGTGGAAGCGGGCGGCAAGTTGCACCCGCTGCTGCTCGACAACCCGCACCCGGAAGTCTCGTGGAGCGCGCTGTGGAGCAAGGTCTGGTACGAGAACTACGACGAGCCTAAATACGTCTGGCAATCGACCGCCGCCAACACCGACTTCGAACCCAAGCTGAGCCTGTCGCCGCTGACTTTCGGTACCCTTAAAGCCGCGTTCTACGCCATGCTGCTGGCCGCTCCACTGGCCGTTGCCGCTGCGATCTACACCGCGTACTTCATGGCGCCGGGCATGCGCCGCAAGGTCAAGCCGGTGATCGAATTGATGGAAGCGATGCCGACGGTGATCCTCGGCTTCTTCGCCGGTCTGTTCCTCGCACCTTATGTTGAAGGACACTTGCCGGGCATCTTCAGCCTGCTGATGCTGTTGCCGATCGGCATCCTGGTCGCCGGTTTCACCTTCAGCCGCCTGCCTGAGTCGATCCGCCTGAAAGTCCCGGATGGCTGGGAAAGTGCGCTGCTGATTCCGGTGATCCTGTTTGTGGGCTGGCTGTCGCTGTACATGAGCCCGTTCATGGAGAACTGGTTCTTCGGCGGCGATATGCGCATGTGGATCTCCCACGACCTGGGCATCACCTACGACCAGCGCAACGCCCTGGTGGTCGGCCTGGCCATGGGCTTCGCGGTCATCCCGAACATCTACTCCATCGCCGAAGACGCCGTGTTCAGCGTGCCGCGTGGCCTGACCCTGGGCTCCCTGGCCCTCGGTGCCACGCCGTGGCAGACCATGACCCGCGTGGTGATCCTCACCGCGAGCCCGGGCATCTTCTCTGCGCTGATGATCGGCATGGGCCGTGCGGTCGGGGAAACCATGATCGTGCTGATGGCCACCGGCAACACCCCGGTCATGGAAATGAACCTGTTCGAAGGCCTGCGCACCCTGGCGGCCAACGTTGCGGTGGAAATGCCCGAGTCGGAAGTCGGCGGCAGCCACTACCGCGTGCTGTTCCTCTCGGCGCTGGTGCTGCTGTTGTTCACCTTCGTCATGAACACCCTCGCAGAACTGATTCGTCAGCGTCTGCGCAAGAAATACTCGTCGCTTTAAGAAAGGTAGAAGTCTGTGAAACAGAACTCCCTGAAAGGATGGTTCAAGAGCGGCGCCCCCGGCGTCTGGATCAGCGGTGGCGCGGTGTCCATCGCGGTCATCATGACCATTGGCCTGCTGGCAGTGATTGCCGTGCGCGGCCTGGGTCACTTCTGGCCGGCTGACCTGGTACATGCCAGTTACGACGTACCGGGCCAGGCCAATCACCTGGTGATCGGCGAAATCGTACAGAAGGAAGAAGTGCCACGTGCCCGTCTGAAGAGCGCCGGCCTGCCGGTGCCTGACGACGGCCCGGAGTTCATGACCCGCGAGCTGATCAAGGTCGGCAACCGTGACCTGAACGGCAACGACTTCACCTGGGTCGTCGGCGAGTGGCTGACCAACCAGACGACGCCGCCTGAGCTGATGGCGATCGAGCGGCGTGAGTGGGGCAACTTCTACGGTTACCTGGTCAACGTTAAACAGGACGGCAAGGTTGTCGCTGAAGGCGAGGCCGCTTGGCCTGAGTTGCAAGCCCGTGTCGACCGCGTCAACAAGCTGGCGGCACAGCTCAAGAACCTGGAAAAAACCGACATCGGCGCGATCAACGCCGGTCTCGAGCGCGTGCGCTTGCACGGTCGCAAGCTGGAACTGGATGGCAAGCTCGACGCCACCGCACAAGCGGACATGGAATCGGAGCGCGCCGAACTCAATGCCCGCTATCAGGATGTTGAAGCGCGCCTGAACGATCTGCATGCGCAGTTCAACCGCGACAGCCTGACCGCCCGCGACGCGAACGGTAAGGAAATCGAAATCGGCATCGGCAAAGTGGTTCACGCCTACCAGCCGAACGCCATGAGCACGACCACCAAGATCGGTTTCTACTTCAGCAAGGTCTGGGAGTTCCTGAGCGACGACCCGCGTGAAGCGAACACCGAGGGCGGTATCTTCCCGGCCATTTTCGGCACCGTGATGATGACCCTGATCATGGCGATGATCGTGACCCCGTTCGGCGTGCTGGCGGCGGTGTACCTGCGTGAATACGCCAAGCAGAACGCGTTGACCCGGGTGATCCGCATCGCGGTGAACAACCTGGCAGGTGTTCCGGCCATCGTTTACGGGGTGTTCGGCCTGGGCTTCTTCGTCTATGTGCTGGGCGGCTCGCTCGACCGTCTGTTCTTCCCGGAAGCCTTGCCGGCGCCGACCTTCGGCACGCCGGGTCTGCTCTGGGCTTCGCTGACCCTGGCGCTGCTGGCAGTGCCGGTGGTGATCGTGGCCACCGAAGAAGGCCTGGCACGGATTCCTCGCACCGTGCGTGAAGGTTCGTTGGCCCTCGGCGCGACCAAGGCTGAAACCTTGTGGAAGATCGTTTTGCCGATGGCCAGCCCGGCGATGATGACCGGCATGATCCTCGCCGTGGCTCGTGCCGCGGGTGAAGTGGCGCCGTTGATGCTGGTGGGTGTGGTGAAACTGGCGCCGTCGTTGCCGGTGGACGGTAACTACCCGTACCTGCACCTGGACCAGAAGATCATGCACCTGGGCTTCCACATCTATGACGTCGGCTTCCAGAGCCCGAACGTCGAAGCCGCACGACCGCTGGTGTACGCCACGGCGCTGCTGCTGGTGCTGGTGATCGCGACGCTGAACCTGTCGGCGGTGTACATCCGTAACCACCTGCGCGAGAAGTACAAAGCTTTGGACAGCTGATTTCCAATGTGGGAGCGGGCTTGCTCGCGAAAGCAGTGGGTCAGGCAACATTGATGTTGAATGTGCCGGCCTCTTCGCGAGCAAGCCCGCTCCCACACTGGACCGCGTCCACCAGAATATTGATGGGAACTGCAACAAGCAGCGTTCCGAACCGAATTTGTTAGCACAGGGAGCCTCCCATGCAGCACGAAGCACATACCCACGGCATCAACATGTCGGCACTGGGTCGCGACAAACAGAGCCTGAACCTCGAGCAGGAAACCGTAGCCATCGAAGTGCCGGGCCTGAGCCTGTTCTACGGCGAAAAACAAGCGCTGTACGACGTCAGCATGAACATCCCGAAGCAGCGCGTGACCGCCTTCATCGGCCCGTCCGGCTGTGGCAAGTCGACGCTGCTGCGCACTTTCAACCGCATGAACGACCTGGTGGATGGCTGCCGCGTCGAAGGCGAGATCAACCTGTACGGCAACAACATCTACCGCAAGGGCGAAGACGTGGCCGAGCTGCGTCGTCGCGTCGGCATGGTGTTCCAGAAGCCCAACCCGTTCCCGAAAACCATCTACGAAAACGTGGTTTACGGCCTGCGCATCCAGGGCATCAACAAGAAGCGCGTGCTCGACGAAGCCGTTGAGTGGGCGTTGAAAGGTGCGGCACTGTGGGATGAGGTCAAGGACCGTCTGCACGAGTCGGCACTGGGCCTGTCCGGTGGTCAGCAGCAGCGTCTGGTGATCGCCCGCACCATCGCCGTTGAGCCGGAAGTGTTGCTGCTCGACGAACCCTGCTCGGCACTCGACCCGATCTCCACGCTGAAAGTCGAAGAGCTGATCTACGAACTGAAATCCAAGTTCACCATCGTCATCGTGACCCACAACATGCAGCAGGCGGCGCGGGTTTCCGACTACACCGCGTTCATGTACATGGGCAAACTGGTGGAATTTGGCGACACCGACACCCTGTTCACCAATCCGGCGAAGAAGCAGACCGAAGACTACATCACGGGCCGGTATGGCTAGGAACAGCGGCAAGCCGCAAGCTTCAAGCGGCAAGTAAGAGCGGTCCGAGTACGACACAACACAGCTTGCAGCTTGTAGCTTGCAGCTCACAGCTATCGCGGAGCAAAAGATGATTTCGAAGGAAGGCTTAACCCACCACATCTCTGCCCAGTTCAACGCCGAACTGGAGGAAGTGCGCAGCCACCTCCTGGCCATGGGCGGGCTGGTCGAGAAGCAGGTCAACGACGCGGTCACCGCGCTGATCGAGGCCGACTCCGGCCTGGCCCAGCAGGTGCGCGAGATCGACGACCAGATCAACCAGATGGAACGCAACATCGACGAAGAATGCCTGCGCATTCTGGCCCGTCGTCAGCCGGCAGCGTCCGACCTGCGACTGATCATCAGCATTTCCAAATCGGTGATCGATCTGGAGCGCATCGGTGACGAAGCGACCAAAATCGCCCGTCGCGCCATTCAGCTGTGCGAAGAAGGCGAGGCGCCGCGCGGTTACGTCGAAGTGCGCCACATCGGTGACCAGGTGCGCAACATGGTCCGTGATGCACTGGACGCCTTTGCCCGTTTCGATGCCGAACTGGCCTTGTCGGTGGCGCAGTACGACAAGATCATCGACCGCGAATACAAGACCGCCCTGCGTGAGCTGGCGACCTACATGATGGAAGATCCGCGTTCTATCTCGCGGGTTCTGAGCATTATCTGGGTACTGCGTTCGCTGGAGCGCATCGGCGACCACGCGCGCAATATCTCGGAACTGGTGATTTACCTGGTACGTGGCACCGACGTGCGACACCTGGGTCTCAAGCGCATGAAGGAAGAAGTCGAAGGAACAACCGGCGAAACCGCTAATGTTCCGGGCAAAACTGACGATAAGTAAGGTTGCCCAAGTAAAGCGCCCGGCCTGTTGGCCGGGCGTTTTTGTTTGTGGCCTACGCATTCGAAAAGCAGCACCCGTGAACGAAAAGTCCGGCGTGACTGAAGGTTTTTTGGCAATGTGCCATCAGCAAGGCGGTATGCTGGCCGGGATTTTTTAAAGGGGTGGTGGATGAGTAAGGTCAGTGTGTTGGTCGTGGACGACGCGTCGTTCATTCGTGACTTGGTGAAAAAGTGCCTGCGCAATTATTTTCCGGGCATGCGGATCGAAGACGCGATCAACGGCAGAAAGGCCCAGGCCATGCTGGCCAAGGAAGCATTCGATCTGGTCCTGTGCGACTGGGAAATGCCGGAAATGTCCGGCCTGGAACTGCTGACCTGGTGTCGTGAGCAAGACAGCCTCAAAGCCATGCCCTTCGTGATGGTGACCAGCCGTGGCGACAAGGAAAACGTCGTCCAGGCGATCCAGGCTGGAGTATCCGGTTATGTCAGCAAGCCGTTCACCAACGAACAGCTGATCACCAAGGTCAAGCAGGCGCTGCACAAGGTCGGCAAACTCGATGCCTTGATCAGCGTAGCCGCAACCAAAACCAGCCCTGCATTCGCCAACGACTCCCTCTCAGCCCTGACCGCTGGCAAGGCGTCTGTCACCACGCCAACAGCCGCGCCCGCACCGTCCAAAGGCTTGCTCAACAGCCCGCCGGTCAAGGCGCCTGCGGCCTCTTCAGCACCTGCCAGCGGCCGTGGCCAGGGTCAGCTGCGTTTGCCGAACGGCATCCAGCAGTGCGTGATCAAGGCCCTGAGCCTCAAGGAGGCCCTGTTGGTGGTCAAGCGCACCGAGACCCTGCCGCAGATCCTCGACAGCGCCGTGCTGGACCTGGAGCAGGGCGACAATGCCGAAATCGCCCGCCTCAACGGCTATCTGCATGCCGTCGTGGCCCACGAACCGAAGCCTGACAGCGACTGGCTGCAACTGACCTTCCGCTTTGTCGATCAGGATGCGCAGAAGCTCGATTACATCTCGCGCCTGATTGCGCGGGGGACGGCGCAGAAGCACTTCATTCCTGGCGCTTGATCTTCGTCGCCTGTCAGTCCGCTTTCGCGAGCAAGCCCGCTCCCACATTTGGAATGCATTTCAAATGTGGGAGCGGGCTTGCTCGCGAAGGGGCCTTTGGCTTTGTCAAAAATCTTCTGAAAGGCCCATTTTGAAACATCTGCCGACTAGCCGGGTCCATATCAGCTGCTAGGCTCCATCTCAGTTCCCACTCGACAGAATTCTTGCCCATGCTCATGCGCCTGCTGTTTTTCTGTGGCCTGTTCATGGTCGCCACCTCGGCTGTGGCCATGACCATCTACAAGTCCAAAGACGCCAATGGCGTGGTTTCCTACAGCGACCGCCCGAGCAAAGGCGCCCATGTGCTCGTTTTCCGCGATGGCATGGTCGAGCACCTTGAGCGTCAGGTGCGCCTCATCATCACCAAGAAGAACGGCGTGCACAGCGTGTATGTACGCAATGACCTGTATGCGCCGGTAGAGGTCGAATTGAGTTTTGCCGGGGTGAAGAACGCCAGCGGTGTGCCGGGCAGGACGATTCGGCGCGTGATACCGATGCGCAGCAGCGTTCGCCTGGCGCAGCTCACGGCGGCCAAAGGTGGAAGGCCGCTGGCGTACGTCCCGAAGTTCAAGTATTCCCTGGGCGACCCCTCAGGACCCACGGTGGGCTATCGGTACCCGTTGCCCTGGCGTGGTGGCCCGTTCCGGATCAGTCAGGGTGCCAATGGGCCCTACAGCCACTTCGGCCCCAAGAGCCGTTACGCCATGGACATTGCGATGCCCGAGGGCACGCCGATCATTGCCGCGCGAGGCGGGGTGGTGGTGAAGACCGAGAACAGACAAAGCGGGCGCGGCACCGATGCCTCCGGCAATTTCGTGCGGGTGCTGCACGATGACGGGACCATGGGTGTTTACCTGCACCTGAAGAAGGGCTCGGTCCGCGTTCGGGAAGGTCAGCGGGTAACGGTAGGCAGTCCTTTGGCGCTGTCCGGCAACACCGGCAACAGCACCGGGCCGCATTTGCACTTCGTGGTGCAGCGCAATACCGGGCTGGGGCTGGTGTCGATTCCGTATCAGTTCAACCAGCCGGTGGGTGCTTTGCCCAACTTTGCGCTGGGCAAGCAGTGAGGTGTTTTCTGGTCTGACGCCATCGCGAGCAAGCTCGCTCCCACAGTTGAAATGCATTCCAGTGTGGGAGCGAGCTTGCTCGCGATGGTATCGACTCGAATCCGGATATCTCGATCAGTCCAGCATCAACACCTTGGCCAGGACAATCTTCGGCCCCTTCATCTTCTTGATGATGATCCGCAGGCCTTCGACTTCCAGCACTTCTTCCTCTTCCGGAACGCGCTTGAGGCTCTCATAGACCAGCCCTGCAAGGGTTTCGGCTTCGACGTGGTCGAGATCGATGCCCAGCAGTCGTTCAACCTTGAACAGCGGCGTATCGCCCCGCACCAGCAACTTGCCCGGCTGATACGCGAGGATCCCGCGTTCGGCCTTGCGGTGTTCGTCCTGGATGTCGCCCACCAGCACTTCCAGCACGTCTTCCATGGTCAGGTAGCCGATGATGTTGCCGTCGGCCTCTTCGACCACGGCGAAGTGCGAACCGCCCTTGCGGAACTGCTCCAGCAACTGCGACAGCGGCATGTGCCGCGACACGCGCTCCAGCGGACGGGTCAGTTCGGCGAGGTTGAACGACTCGGGAATGTGGTCCAGCGCCGCCAGTTCCAACAGCAGATCCTTGATGTGCAGCAGGCCGACGAACTCCTGGCGTTCGCTGTCGTACACCGGATAGCGGCTGAACTTGTGGCGACGGAACATCGCCAGGATCTGCTTGAGCGGTGCGTTGAACTCCAGGGTCACCAGGTCTTCGCGGGAGTTGGCCCAGTCGACCACTTCCAGTTCGCCCATTTCCACCGCCGAGGCCAGCACGCGCATGCCTTGGTCGCTCGGGTCCTGGCCACGGCTGGAGTGCAGGATCAGTTTCAGCTCTTCACGGCTGTAGTGATGCTCGTGATGCGGGCCGGGTTCACCTTGCCCTGCAATGCGCAGGATGGTGTTGGCGCTGGCGTTGAGCAGGTAGATGGCCGGGTACATGGCCCAATAGAACAGGTACAGCGGCACGGCGGTCCACAGCGACAGCAATTCGGGTTTGCGAATCGCCCAGGATTTGGGGGCGAGCTCACCGACCACGATGTGCAGGTACGAAATGATGAAGAACGCGGTGAAGAACGAGATGCCTTTGACCACTTCGGCCGATTCAACGCCGACCGCGCTCAACACCGGCTCAAGAATGTGGGCAAACGCGGGCTCACCGACCCAACCCAGGCCCAGGGAGGCGAGGGTGATACCCAATTGGCAGGCTGACAGGTACGCATCGAGCTGACTGTGCACGGTGCGCAGGATGTGCCCGCGCCAGCCGTTTTTATCAGCGATGGCCTCGACCCGGGTCGAGCGCAGCTTGACCATGGCAAATTCCGCCGCAACGAAAAAACCGTTGAGCAAAACCAGGATCAGAGCAAAAAGAATCATGCCGAAGTCGGCGAAAATTGTAGCGAGGGTCAAGCCAGGGGAAGGGTCCATGATGGAGTTTTGCGGGTTCCGTGTATTCGAGAGGGAAGAAAAATCCGCGCCTGAAGGGCAGGCGCAAGTCAGCCAATGTAGCGGCTGACCGGCCAGTTGCCTAGTGGCGCGTGCTGGCCGGTATCAGTCGGCGGTGCTGATAACCCGTGATTGGGTGACCTGCGCCGGCGCAAAGTGGCAGGTAAAGGTACTGCCGTGGCCTGGTACGCTGCTGATTTCCATCCGTGCCCGATGACGTAACAAAACGTGTTTGACGATCGCCAGCCCCAGGCCGGTGCCACCGGTATTGGAGTTGCGGCTGGAGTCGACGCGATAGAACCGTTCGGTCAGGCGTGGCAGGTGTTTGGCATCGATGCCGATCCCGGAATCCTGCACGCTCAGGTGCGCCCCCTGGTCATCGCCCCACCAGCGAATGCGGATGTTGCCTTCGGCCGGGGTGTATTTCACCGCGTTGAACACCAGGTTGGAAAACGCGCTGCGCAACTCCGCCTCGCTACCCTTGAGCAGAATCGTCGGGTCGGCTTCCAGGGTGATTTTCTGGTTTTTCTGGCCGGACAACTGCTGCGCGTCGCTCTTGATCGATTGCAGCAAGCCATCGATCGGCACTGGCTGGTTGTCCGATGGATAATCGGTGGCTTCCAGCTTGGCCAGCAACAACAGGTCGTTGAGCAGGGTCTGCATGCGTCCGCCTTGTTGCTGCATCTGCTGCAAGGCGCGGCCCCAGCGCGGGTTCACCTCGTCGACGTTATCGAGCAAGGTTTCCAGGTAGCCGCAGATCACCGTCAACGGCGTGCGCAGTTCATGGGAAACGTTGGCGATGAAATCTTTGCGCATTTGCTCAAGCTGATGAATGCGCGTCACATCACGCACCAGCATCAAGTGTTCGTTGTTGCCGTAACGGGTGATGTACAGCTGAATGCGCACGCGGTCGTTGGTCGGCGAAGGAATTTCCAGCGGCTCGGCGTAGCTGTCTTGCTCGAAGTATTCCTTGAAGCGCGGATGGCGCACCAGGTTGGTCACCGGTTGGCCGCTGTCCTGTGGCGTCTTGAGGCCCAGCAGGGTTTCGGCGGCGCGGTTCCACCATTCCAGGTTGCCGTCGGTGTCGAGCATGATCACCGCGTCTTTCAGCGCGGCGGTGGATTCCTGAACCCGGTCGATCACCGCTTGCAGGCGCCCGCGTACCCGTTGGTCGCGGCGTTGCAGGTGGTAGATGCTGTCGAACACCTCGCCCCACAGGCCGTAGCCGTCGGGCGGCGCTTCATCGGGTTTGTGCAGGCGCAGCCACTCGTGCAGACGCAGCAACTGCTTGAGGGTCCAGGCCAGGTAAAGACCCAGGCCTGCGGCGAGGCTCCAGCCGTAATAGCCGGTGATCAGGCCGATCACCAAGCAGGCGGTGACCAGTAGCAGCATGTGGCGAATCAGGGTGCCATGCCAGTTTTGGTTCACGTGACGCGCGTCCTTGTCAGCTTGTCGGGCGGTAAGGGTCCGGGTCAGGCTTTGGTGGAAAAGCGGTAACCGGTGCCGCGCACGGTTTGTACCAGATTTTCGTAAGCATCGCCGAGGGCTTTGCGCAGGCGTCGAATGTGCACGTCGACGGTACGCTCTTCGACATAGACGTTGCCGCCCCAGACCTGATCCAGCAACTGGCCACGGGTGTAGGCGCGCTCCTGGTGAGTCATGAAGAATTGCAGCAGGCGGTATTCGGTCGGGCCCATCTCGGCGGGACGGCCGTCGATGGTCACGCGGTGGCTGATCGGGTCCAGCAGCAGGCCGCCGACTTCGATTGGCGCCTCGCCATCGGTCGGGCCGGCACGGCGCAGCACGGCCTTCAGGCGCGCTACCAGCTCACGGGGGGAAAACGGCTTGGTGATGTAGTCGTCGGCGCCGACTTCCAGGCCCTGGATCTTGTTGTCCTCTTCACCCTTGGCGGTGAGCATGATGATCGGGATGTCCCCGGTCAGTTCATCACGCTTGAGGCGACGGGCCAGTTCGATGCCGGACGTGCCGGGCAGCATCCAGTCGAGCAGGATCAGGTCCGGTTTGCGGTCGACGATAATGGCGTGGGCCTGCTGGGAGTTTTCAGCCTCCAGGCAGTCATAGCCGGCCATTTCCAACGCAACGGCGATCATTTCGCGAATAGGCGCTTCGTCGTCGACGATCAGAATGCTCCTGCCAACCATGCCCTTAATCCTCTTGTCATTTAACTGTCTTGCGCCGCATTAGATAACGGAATTATTGCAGTCGTGTGACAGTATTTTAGTCGGCCGGCGATTGGCTGGATCCTGGGCTAAGCTCTAAGTCCGGATCCTGACAACCACAAGAGGAAGGTTTCCATGAACTACATTGCTCAATCCTGGAAGGCTTTGCTGGTCACTGCGGCGTTAACGCTGCCGACACTGGCCTTTGCCGCCGACCCGGCGATGATGAAAGACGGCATGATGGTCGACCATAAGGGCATGACTTTGTACACGTTCGACAAGGACACTGGCGGCAAGTCGGTGTGCACTGGCGACTGCGCCAAATACTGGCCGCCGTTCAAGGCAGAGGCGGGTGCCAAGGCTGAAGGTAAATGGACCGTTGTCAAGCGTGACGACGGGACCATGCAATGGGCCTATGACGGCAAGCCACTGTACTACTACGAGGACGACAAAAAGCCCGGAGACATGACGGGTGACAAGAAAAAAGAAGTCTGGCACGTCGTTCGCGAGCATATGTAACACCGCAAAAGAATCGCAGCCTTCGGGTAGGAACTGCCGAAGGCTGCGATCTTTTCAAAGGTCAACGCAGCGCATAATCCAGCACAATCCCGACGAAAATCGCCAAGCCCGCCCAGTGATTGTGCAAAAACGCCTTGAAGCAACGCAGCCGGTCCTTGTCGCGGGTGTACCAGAATTCCCACGCAAAGCAGCCCGCCGCCACCAGTAATCCGAGGTGGAACCAGCCACCCAGGTCGAACTTCGAACCCGCCAGCAACAGGCAGCCCAGCGCCAGTCCCTGCAGGGTCAGGATGATCGCCCGGTCCGCATCGCCGAACAGGATTGCCGTGGATTTCACGCCGATCTTCAGGTCGTCATCGCGGTCGGTCATCGCGTAATACGTGTCGTAGCCCACGGTCCACATCAGGTTGGCGATCCACAGCAGCCATGCGGCAGCCGGCAATTCACCGGTTTCTGCGGTGAACGCCATCGGCATCCCCCACGAAAATGCGGCGCCCAGCACCACTTGCGGGTAATAGGTGTAGCGCTTCATGAAGGGGTAACTGAACGCCAACGCCAGGCCGCCCAGCGACAGCCACACGGTCGCGGCATTGGTGCACAGCACCAGCAGGAAGCTCACGCCCATCAGCAAGGCGAAGAACACCAGCGCCTCTTTCGAGCTGATCTTGCCGCTCACCAGCGGGCGCTGCTCGGTACGTTTCACATGACCATCGACCTTGCGGTCCGCCCAGTCGTTGATCACGCAGCCACCGGCGCGGGTCAGCACTACGCCCAGGACGAAAATCACAATGTTGGCCAGGGACGGCGAGCCCTTGCCGGCAATCCACAGCGCCCACAGTGTCGGCCAAAGCAGCAGGTAAATGCCGATCGGCTTGTCCATCCGCGTCAGCTGAATGAAGTCCCAGGCCCGAGGGTTCAAGCGGTTCAAGGACTTGAGCAGGCTTTGGTACATCAGAGGTTCTCCGATCGGGCGCGTGCGGCGTCCCACAGGGAAGGCAGGAAGATTTCGGCCACCAGTACACTCAACGCGCCGCGGTCAAAACGTGAACGGCGGCCCCATAGATCCGGCGCCCGCACCTCGCCCGGCAGCCATTCTTGAGGATAATGACAAACCTCGATGGCCCGGCGCTGAAAGGCCTGATCGCAGAACAGCAATTCACCCAGGGAGCGGCTACCCAATTCGTCCATGTGCAAGCCGTCGCCTTGCAATGCACTGCGTGCGGCGACGCTGCGGGCGAACACCCAGGCTTCACCATGACCGCGCAGATACACCTCGCGCACCCAGCCTTCACTGCCGTCGGCCAGGTCCAGCGCTGCGCATTCGTCGGCGCGCAGGGTTTGCCAGCCTTCGAACATCGGCGAGACGCTGAAGGCATCATTCGACAGATGAATCAGGCGTCGGGTGAGCGAGCCTTCGTCGAACAGCCAGTCCAGGATGGAAGCATCGGGGAGGGGCGCCAGTTCGCTGCGCGAGAGCCAGAGGGGAGCTGGAGAGGGGGATTCTGTGTGTTGCACAATGAGTCATTATTGGCAGCAAATGAGGCGGCGAGCTTAACATGTCAGCCGCCGATATCGATTGAATTGGCCTGCCGTTGCGCCGAACAGGCTTGCATCCGGCGGCATCGATCAGTACAAAACGCGCTGAGTTGGACGGCAGTGCTACAACCATCGACCGTCCGGCCGGCAAAACGCCTGAACCCTGAGGAAGTACCTGATGAAAAAGTGGCAATGTATCGTCTGCGGCCTGATCTACAACGAAGCCGACGGTTGGCCGGATGACGGCATTGCGCCGGGCACCCGTTGGGAAGACGTGCCGGAAGACTGGCTGTGCCCGGACTGCGGTGTGGGCAAAATGGATTTTGAAATGATCGAAATCGCTGCCTGAATAATTGAGGAGTAAGGAATGAACGCACCTGTCGTCATCATTGGCACCGGTCTGGCTGGCTACAACGTCGCCCGCGAGTTTCGCAAGCTCGACAGCGAAACCCCGCTGCTTTTGATTACCGCCGATGACGGGCGCTCCTACTCCAAGCCGATGCTCTCCACCGGTTTCGGCAAAAACAAGGATGCCGACGGCCTGAGCATGGCCGAACCCGGCGCCATGGCCGAACAACTCAAGGCCGAAATACGTACCCACACGCGCATCAGCGGCATTGACCCGGGCCACAAGCGCCTGTGGATCGGTGAAGAAGCGGTGATGTACCGCGACCTGATCCTGGCCTGGGGCGCCGAAACCGTGCGTGTGCCCATTGAAGGTGACGCGGCGGACTGCGTATTCCCGATCAACGACCTGGAAGACTACGCACGCTTCCGTGCGGCAGCCGCTGGCAAGCGCCGCGTGCTGCTGCTCGGCGCCGGCCTGATCGGCTGCGAGTTCGCCAACGACCTGACCCTGGGTGGCTACGAAGTGCAACTGGTTGCGCCGTGCGAGCAAGTCATGCCGACCCTGTTGCACCCGGCGGCCGCGGCAGCGGTGCAGGCTGGCCTGGAAAGCCTCGGTGCACGTTTCCACCTCGGGCCGGTGCTCAACCGTCTGCAACGCGTGTCGGACGGCCTGGAAGCGCACCTGTCCGATGGCCAGGTGATCCCGTGCGACGTGGTGGTCTCGGCCATTGGCCTGCGCCCGCGTGTCGACCTGGCGGCAGCGGCCGGTTTGCAGGTCAACCGCGGCATCATGGTCGACCGGCACCTGAAGACCTCCCACGCGAACATCTACGCCCTGGGCGATTGTGCCGAGGTCGATGGGCTGAATCTGCTGTACGTGATGCCCTTGATGAGCTGTGCGCGAGCGCTGGCGCAAACCCTGGCCGGCAACCCGACCGCCGTCACCTATGGCCCGATGCCGATCACCGTCAAAACCCCGGTGTGCCCGCTGGTGGTGTCCCCGCCGCCACGGGGCGCAGAAGGCATCTGGACCGTCGAAGGGCAGGGCGCCGACATCAAGGTTTTATGCCGCGATGCCGCAGGCAAACTGCTCGGTTATGCCCTCACAGGCGCCGCCGTGATGGAAAAACTGGCCCTGAACAAAGAGCTTCCAGCCCTGTTGGCATAAATACCGGTCGTTCTGTCGGAATCACCCCCCTTTTGCCCTAACAATGGCCGCGCCGATACTGGCGCGGGGCCTCACTGCGTGCCATCCTCACTCCCGTCTGCCGCAGAGTAGAGCACCTGCGGCGCTTTTGGCGCTGCTCCGCAGAGAGCAGCACGGACATAACAACAACAAACCGTCAAAGGGGCTTCACTCACATGCGTAAACCAGACCTCGCTGCAGCCATTGCTGAAAAAGCAGACCTCACCAAAGAACAAGCCAACCGCGTTCTCAACGCCGTTCTTGAAGAAATCACCGGTGCCCTGCACCGCAAAGACAGCGTGACGCTGGTGGGCTTCGGCACCTTCCTGCAACGCCATCGCGGTGCCCGCACCGGCAAAAACCCGCAAACCGGTGAACCCGTCAAAATCAAGGCCAGCAACACCGTTGCGTTCAAGCCAGGCAAGTCGTTGAAAGACAGCGTCAATCCGTAAGCCGTTTTCGCCTCTCGCGTAGCGGGGGGTGGAATAAAAAATGGGCACGCCAACCAGGGTTGGGTGCCCATTTTTTGTGGGGTTAACAGAGCTTGTTGAAATCCGTCCCCTGAAATCTGGCTTATAGGTCTGAAAAACTGTAGGGCTGAAGCTCGGTGATCTGAGACAGCAGGATCAGATGCTCCACTGCCTTCACCTTCTCTAGATGATCGAGGGTGTCCGGGCCGCCGAACATCAGCGCTGGAACAAAGCCGTACATTTCGTCGTGACGCAGGGTGCCGAGCTTTTTCTTTGCGGGTTGGAACAGGTCGCCGAAATCGTTGTATTCCACTTCTGTAGATAAAAGAAAATTTTGAAGTTCTCTGTCCATCTCGTCACTCGTAATTTCGAAATCATCAAAAACACATCGAGAAAGCACACTGGTTATTTTAAGTGAGGCACCCGTTCTTTCGCCCCACAGGTACAAGTCACCGAAGGCGCTACGAGCAATCAGGTGGTAAGCATCACGCTCTTCATATTTCGTCCCCTCAAGCCAAGGCGCCACTACCTCATCGTATTCCTGGGGGTTCACTATCCAAAAAATGCCGTCACCGTATCCGCACCAGCCGTGTTCGGCCCAGTATTCCAATAACTGATTGGGTAGCTTGCCTCTATAGCGTTCGATACTTGAAACCGGTACTTCTTGACGATCAACGGGCCGGCCAAACGTCTCCAGAAAAATCGAAAATATCTCGTCCATTCAATATCTCCTTAAGCGTTATGAGGGCACCAGGCGAGTAACCCTGCTCGGAGCGCGGCCTAGGGGGGGAACTACATCCTTTACAGGTCTGAAAAACTATAGGGCTGAAGCTCGGTGATCTGGGACAGCAGAATCAGATGCTCCACCGCCTTCACCTTCTCTAGATGATCGAGGGTGTCGGGGCCGCCGAACATCAGCGCTGGAACAAAGCCGTACATCTCGTCGTGACGCAGGGTGCCGAGCTTTTTCTTCGCGGGTTTGAATAGGTCGCCATAATCGTTGGAGTCCACGTCCGTGGATAAAAGAAAGCCTTGCAACTCCCTATCCATTTCTTCGATCGTAATTTCAAAATCATCAAAAACACATCGAGAAAGCACACTGGTTATTTTAAGAGAGGCACCAGTTTTTTCGCCCCACAGGTACAAGTCACCGAAGGCACTACGAGCAATCAGGTGGTAAGCATCGCGTTCTTCATATTTCGTCCCTTCAAGCCAAGACGCTACTACCCCATCGTATTCCTGGGGGTTCACTATCCAAAAAATGCCATCACCATATCCGCACCAGCCGTGTTCGGCCCAGTATTCCAATAACTGATTGGGTAGCTTGCTTCTATAGCGCTCGATACTGGATGCTGGGACTTCCTGCCGATCAACAGGTCCGCCAAATTTCTCTATAAACCGGGCAAATACTTGGTCCACGCGATATCTCCTTATTAGCACTTATGTAGTTTTACATTGAGAAAAGTTGACTCTCTCATTGATTGGGGCACGTTCTCAGCAGCAGCCTTCAAATGTGCGATTTTCGGTCCCCATTGAGGGCCGATACTGGAATTCACTTGGCGATCACCAAAGTCCGCAATAATGTCCTTGCCGCCAGCGCTCAGATCAGGATTATGCAGCCCAGCAAGGTTTGACATCGTTTCCTTGGCTTTTTTGATAGCTTCAGCCTCCGCTTCAAGCGGAGTCATGTTTTTCTGATATTCCCGCTGAAAACGCTTTTTCAGCGTAGTTGTTAAATCTTTTCGAGCTCGCTTGGCAGCCGCCCGACTACGCTTCACCGGATTAGCAATATTCTCCAGATACTCATCAACCGTCAGCCGATTCAGCCCGTCCTCTTGCCCCTTCAACTGCCGCTCGAACTCTCCGATTTTAGACGCTGGCATCTTGTCCGCTTTGAAGCATTCGACTTTATGAAGCGGCATGGCGTTCGGTTTGTCACGGGGCGAGTCCTTGTCTTTTCCGGGTGGGCGATTTGCTGGCGGCGCAGGCTCCTGCGGGCTGAGTGCACCTCTGCGCGGCCCTGCGGGTTGCAGGTCTGGTCGTTTTTTCAGTGCATCTTCATGCTTGAGCATCCATTCGCCAAGCCGTGCCCCTTTGGGGCTTGCTCGCATTTCCTGGGCGAGGACGTTTGCATTGCCTCGACCACGGGTGATGTAAGCAACGATGGCTCCCAGCAGCAGGACGACAACTTCCACATGACCCAGTGCGATGTGATGGGAGGCTCTTTTTTCGGCAAAAGGATCGTCCCGGCTGAACGGGTTCAACCCTTCCTCCCCGCGTGGGCCTTTCCACGCGATGTTGATGCCCGTCAGGTAATACTCGCCAATGCGCGGTAATCCCTCGACGAAAAACTCGGCGATGGACGTCAGGCCAAGTATCCCTAATATCCAGGTGCTGACTTGCAATCCCATTGCGGCGCCAGCGGCACCCATGGGAATGGCACCTGCCCCTCCGAGGAATGCGCCCACTCCCGCGCCAATTGCCCCTCCGGTCAGCACACTGCCGGCGACGATCATTGCCATTTGAGTAACGACTTCGATCAACTCGTTGAGGATGCTGGAGATGTCGAGGTCAGAGAACCGTTGCCTCAATAGGCGGCCGACTTCCCACTCGGCTTGGTTGAATGCGTAGCGGACACTGTTGATGCGTCGGATGTTGAGAGAAAGGGAGGGGGCAGGTTCGTTGAAATGCGTGCGAAAGCTGGCTCCTCCCTGGTAACCCATTTCATGGGTCATACGTTTTTCAATCTCGTGCCACGTGGGCACGATTTGCCATAAAAACATTCCAGTGTCTCCCTGACAGTTCGCCCGTTCGTGGACTGGTAACTCCGGTGTCCATGACCGAAATACGCTAACAAGAAGTTGGAGGAGGTGATGTAGGAAGACTCTCCTTCAGCGATCAGAAACTTCCTATATTTCAGAATGTTGCATATCTCAAAGCGGAACGATCCAGGCTGGCACCTGGATTTTTTCCTGGAGCCGTGGCGTGGGTGATTTGATGTCGAACAACGTGATACGCAGTCAGAGAAGCCCCCGAATGTGCGTTGCGAAGGAAATGTCCGAGAAGTCTGCTGGGTGCAAGATCAGAAGTTCGCAGCCTGCGGCAGCTCCTACAGGAATGTGTTTCTGCAGGTGTTGTTGCTTGGCGATCAATGCCGGCATTTCCGGTTCGCTGAAATGGTCGCGGCGTTCTTTCTCACGATGGCTTTTCAAAAAATGATCGTTTTCGAGAGCGTCACCCCGTGCCAATGGTTTAGCGTGATTTAATTCCGTTTTCTAAGGCGATCTCAGGTTTTGCTAGTGCATTTCACGGTGCGCCGCATACCGTTCCCTCCGTCAACCGGCTCAGGATTATTCTAAATGGGTCTTACCAACTGTCAGTTATGACAGTTAAAAGGGGGCGGTCGATGTTTTATAAAAGAGTCTCCTTAAACACTGGCAAGGTGACCGACATGACCTCGTACACGGCAACTGCAAAGGCTTTTACCCCTGTGAAAATCCGGGCGCCGATCAAGACTCTCTTTGACGACATTTCATTTGCGCGCGTGGCGGCCGAGCATATTTCAAAAGCCACGGGCACGCCGGTGACTATCGACGACAAGGTGACGCAGGACACGCTGGATAAAGTGACGACGTTGAGAATGCTGAGCGGGGAACCGTTAAAAATCACCAGCTTGCGAGGTATTGGGCGTCTGCGCAACTTGGAGGATGTGATGATAGAGCGCCAACCTATCACCCGTCTGCCTGAAGACTTCGGGACGTTGGCAAAGTTGAAGTCGGCGTACTTCATCAACTGCTCACTCAAATCAATTCCAGACTGGATCGGCAAACTCGAAAGCCTGATCAGCCTGAACCTGAGTTCTCAAACGCCGCTGGGCATTATGAGAGGCGGTATTCCGGAGTCGATTGGCAACCTGATAAAACTGGAACGCTTCGACGTGGCTAATAACAATAACCTGTGCGGAAAGCTGCCGGATTCCTTTGCCAGGCTGACCGCCCTCAAAAACCTGTTGGTTCAGAGCAACGGGTTTGAAGACCTGACCGTCCTGAATAACCTGCCTTCGACCACCACCATCAATGCCATCAATCAAGCCTTGGGCATTTTTGAGCTGGGCAATGTGGCGCAAAATAGTTTGCTACCCATCAGGCTGCCTGAAATATTTGTGCAGGCCCAGACGGAGGGTGACGTCCTGTATGAATCGGGCGGTGTCCAAATCGTGGGCAGTCCAGAAGCGTATCTGGATAAAAATCTGCAATATGTGCATTTGCCGACCCGCACACTTGGTACGTCCGAGGTGATGCTGGCTATTCATGGGCGGCTGACCAATGTGAGTTATCGCTATACGGTGACCGCGCAACGGCCAACCATCAGATGAAGTGACCTGACATAAGCCGTGCGCAGGAGCGCGACAGCGTTCTCCGCGCACGGCTCATTAACCAGGAAGGGGTGACGGCGGGCAGGTGTGTGGGCACGCCCCATTCGATTTTTGTCATTGCGACTACATCAGCAACGAAACGCGATTTTGGGTCGGTGTGCCTCGGGTTCTGGATAATATCGGGTTCCTGATAATGCGTAATAAAGTAGAAAAACACCGCCTGCCGAAGTCACTTGTGCAGAAGATTCGTCAATGACTTGGTAGTCATCGGCGTCAAAAATGGCAGCATCTTCTGCAAAATAAAGCAGATGGTGGCGTTCTATATTTTAGCCGTTACACTGCCCCCGCCGTTCATTTTCCTTCTGAGGCTGTGCGCATGAAATTTCGTTTTCTGCTGTGGATGCTGGGTTTGTTGATGGGTAAGGCCAGCCGGACCAATCCGGCGTTTCAGCAGCAGTTGGGTGACAAGGACCTGGTGTTCCAGCTGCAGACCCTGGACGGGAAAGTGGCGCGGCAATTCCGCGTGAAGGACCAGCGCATCACCAGCCAATCGGGTGTGCATGCCGAGCCGGCGTTTGCGATTGCCTTCAAAGATGCCGCGTATGGCTTTGCCACGATGCAGGCGAAGAACAAGCAACTGGCGTTCATGACCGGGATTCAGGACAAATCGATTCAGATCAAGGGCAACCCGGCGCTGGTGATCTGGTTCCAGGGGCTGACCAAGTATTTGAAGCCGAAGAAGGCGAAGCCCAAGGCTTGAGGTCTTTCAGTTAGACCGAATGATATTCATCGCGGGCAAGCCCGCTCCCACAGGATTTAAGCGATCCCTGTGGGAGCGGGCTTGCCCGCGATGCTGTTCAGCCTTGAGTAAATTGCGACGCCAGTTCACGCAGCAGCACTTCAGCTTCCAGCACTTTGCTGACCACGTCGTCGGCCTTGGCGCGGCTCAGGCCGAGGCGTTCGAGCAGGGCGTCGGGGATGTCTTCGTCGGGGCCGGAGCCGATGCCTCGGCTGCGCAGCAGGCGCACCGACAGGCAGACCAGGTTCGGGTATTCGGCGTAGGTGCCGTCGTAGGCCGGGTCGTGCTGGAAGCGCAGGGCGGTAGACAGCTCTTCGGGCATGTCCCAGTAGCGCATCAGCCACGAGCCGATCTGTTCACGGCTGATGCCCAGCAGGTGTTGTTCCACGAAACTGTGGCACAGGTGCGGGTTGACCTCCAGGTGGCGGCAGATCAGCGAGAAGTGTGGCGGGAACACGTGGGCCAGCAACAGGTAGCCGAAGTTGTGCAGCAGGCCGGCGAGGTAGGTCAGGCCGGCTTCCGGGCGCTGGGTGCGCGGCATGGCGCGGGTCAGGCCTTCGATGACGGCGGCGGTGTAGATGGATTGCTGCCAGTACGGCGTGGTTTGTTGCGGGTGGTCCTTGGGCAGGCTCAGGGTTTTACCCAGGGCCAGGCCCAGCGCCAGGTTGATCACCAGGTCGAAGCCCAGCACGCGCACGATGGCGTCTTCCACGGAGCGGATCTTGCCCGGTGAGGCGTAGTACGGCGACGCTGCCCAGCTCACGACTTGCGCGGCCAGCGCCGGGTCGGTTTCGACCACGCCGGTGATGTCGTCGATGGTGGCGTTGGGGTCGACACGCAGCTTGATGATCTTTTGCGCGGTTTCGGCCAGCGGCGGAATCTCGATGGTCTCCTCCAGACGCTGCTGGATGCGCCGCGCGGTAAACGCCTGTACGGCCTGGGTGATTTCCTCGCGGTCGTCATCGGGGCGGTCGAGGTTCGGACGGATGCTGGTCAGGTTTTCGCCGAAGTTGGCGGCGCTGGCCTTGGTCAGCATGGTCTTGAAGTCTTCGCTGGAGACTTCCAGCAGCACGCCTGGCTCGCCAGAGTTGATCAGCAACTTCGGCTCACGCAGCAAGCTTTCGTCGTACAGGCAGGGTGAACTGGTCAGCGCCGGCAGGCCCGGCAGCAAGCTGAGGTTGTGCTTGCCGAGCATTTTTGTCAGGCGCTCGGTGGATACGGCAGTGAGGCGGCGACCGGTGAGTTCGGTCAGGCGATTGAGGTCCAGCAACTGGCTCTGCGGGAACAACACCATCAGCGCGCCGACGCTGTCATCGAGCAGAACGGCCTGTACTTTGCGTGCGGCATTGAGGCCGTGATGGTCCAGCACTTCTTCGTAGGCAATGCCCAACTTGCCCAGCATCAGCCGAATAACCGACGGAGCGTGCGGGGTCTCGGGTGCGAAGGCAACGTCGGTCATGGTCTGTATCCGTGATTAAACAATTGCAGGAGTATAACCAGCTTGCCTAAGGCCACGCCTCAGAAACTGTGACGGTTGTCACACTTGGCCGTATTGTTGGCCATGACGCAGCCAACGGTCGAGTAGCGGGCTGACGTGGGTCGGCCAGCGTTCGAGCAATGCCTGGGCGGCATCACGCACGGCGGGCAGCAAATCGGCATCGCGCATCAGGTCGGCGACCTTGAATTGAAGCAGGCCGGTTTGGCGGGTGCCGAGCATTTCGCCGGGGCCGCGCAATTCCAGGTCCTTTTCGGCGATGACAAAACCATCGTTGGTTTCGCGCATGATGCCCAGGCGCTGGCGGCCGATCTGTGACAGCGGCGGATGGTAGAGCAGCACGCAATGGCTGACGGCGCTGCCCCGACCGACGCGGCCGCGCAACTGGTGCAATTGCGCCAGGCCCAGCCGCTCGGGGTTTTCGATGATCATCAGGCTGGCGTTGGGTACGTCCACGCCCACTTCGATCACCGTGGTCGCGACCAGCAGTTGCAGGTTACCGGCCTTGAATTCGGCCATCACCGCCGCTTTTTCCGCAGGTTTCATGCGGCCGTGGATCAGCCCGACCTTCAGCTCGCCGAGGGCGGCGGTGAGGTCCTCAAAGGTGGTTTCGGCGGCTTGGCAGGTCAACTCTTCCGACTCTTCGATCAGCGTGCACACCCAATAGGCCTGACGCCCTTCGGCGCAAGCGCTGCGCACCCGCTCGATGACTTCGACCCGTCGGGTGTCGGTGATCAGCACGGTGTTGACCGGGGTTCGGCCGGGGGGTAGTTCGTCGAGGATCGAGGTGTCGAGATCGGCGTAGGCGCTCATGGCCAGCGTGCGCGGAATCGGCGTGGCGGTCATGATCAATTGGTGCGGACACATGCGTCCGCCGACGCCTTTCTGCCGCAGGGCCAGACGCTGCTGTACGCCGAAACGGTGCTGTTCGTCGATGATCACCAGCGCAAGGTTCTTGAATTGCACTTCGTCCTGGAACAGCGCGTGAGTGCCAACCACCATGGGCGTGCCATTGGCGATCTGCTCCAGTGCTGCGGTGCGGTTCTTGCCCTTGAGCTTGCCGGCGAGCCAGGCGACTTCGATGCCCAGCGGCTCGAGCCAGCGCTTGAAGGTGATGAAGTGCTGCTCGGCGAGAATCTCGGTGGGTGCCATCAGTGCGACCTGATAACCGGCCTCCAGCGCTTGCAGCGCGGCAAGGGCGGCGACCACCGTTTTGCCAGCGCCGACGTCGCCCTGGATCAGCCGCAGCATCGGTTCGTGCTGGCTGAGGTCGTAGGCGATTTCGTTGCCGACCCGTTGCTGGGCGCCGGTCGGGCTGAAGCCGAGATTGGCCAGGTATTTGGCCGGCAGCCGGGTGGCTTTGGGCATCGCCGGCGCACGCAGGGCGCGCATGCTTTCGCGTAGGCGCTGTTGTGACAGTTGATGGGTCAGCAGTTCTTCGAAAGCCAGGCGGTGCTGCGCCCAGTGATGGCCGAGGGCGAGTTCATCGACGTCGGCATCGGCGGGCGGGTTGTGCAGGTAGCGGATTGCATCGGCAAGCGGTGCCAGTTGGTAGTCGCGGGCCAGCTCGTTCGGCAGCCAGTCGGGCAGGCTGCTGGGGCCGAGCAGGGTGAGGGTCTGCATGCACAACTGGCGCAGGCGCTGTTGGGTCAGGCCCTCGGTGAGCGGGTAGACCGGGGTCAGGGTTTCATCCACCGGCGGTGGTTCGTCGCCAGTAATGGCGCGATATTCCGGGTGGTAGATCTCCAGCCCCGAAGCACCGGGCCGTGCCTCGCCGTAGCAGCGAATCCGCGTGCCGCGTTTGAGGCCTTCCTTCTGCGCATTGCTGAAATGGTAGAAGCGCAGGCTGAGTCCGCCGGTGCCGTCCTGCAAGCGCACCACGAGGCTGCGCCGACGGCCCATGACCACATCGGCGCCGCTGACCGTGCCTTCGATGACTGCATCCTGCCCGGGTCGCAGCGCGCCGATCGGGACCACGCGGGTGCGGTCCTGATAGCGCAGGGGCAAGTGAAACAACACGTCCTGGAGGTTTTCCAGGCCGACCTTGGCCAGTTTCTCGGCCATGGCTTCACCGACACCCTTGAGTGCCGTCACCGACACTTGCGACAACTCGCTCATGACCGTCGCTTAGCCCGCAGCGACCTGCGCCGCTGGCTTGGCCACCGAGCACAGGCGAATGGAGTCGGCGAGGATTTCAATCGCCTTCGGACGCGGGAAGCTCGCGCGCCACGCAATGGCCACGGTGCGGAACGGTACGGGTGCCGACAACGGACGCACCTCGATCACGCCGGGGGCGTAGTGATGGCTGTCCACCGCTGACAACGGCAGGATCGAAATCCCCAGGCCGGACGCGACCATGTGGCGAATGGTTTCCAGGGAGCTGGATTCCACCGTGGTGTGCTTGGCGCCGTCGTTGCCTTTGGTCAGGGTCGGGCAGGCTTCCAGTACCTGATCGCGGAAGCAGTGGCCTTCGCCGAGCAGCAGCAGGCTCTTGTCGTTGAGCAGGTTGGCGTCGATGGACTCTTTTTGTGTCCACGGGTGCTGGGCCGGCATCAGCACGTAGAACGGCTCGTCGTAGAGCTGCAGGGTCAGCACGTCGGCTTCGCTGAACGGCAGGGCGATGATGATCGCGTCGAGTTCGCCGTTGCGCAGTTTGTCGCGCAGCACGTGGGTGAAGTTTTCTTCGATGTACAACGGCATCTGCGGGGCGACCCGGTGCAGTTGTGGAATCAGGTGCGGGAACAGGTACGGGCCGACGGTGTAGATCGCGCCGACTTTGAGCGGGGCAGTCAGCTGATTCTTGCCGGCCTGGGCCAGTTCGCGGATGCCCTGGGCCTGTTCCAGCACCTTTTGCGCCTGGGCCACGATGCCTTCGCCGACCGGCGTCAGGCGCACGGCGCTTTTGCTGCGCTCGAAAATCAGCACACCGAGTTCGTCTTCAAGCTTTTTCACGCCCACCGAAAGGGTCGGCTGGCTGACGTGGCAACGCTCGGCCGCGTGGCCGAAGTGCTGCTCTTGGGCGAGGGTAACGATGTAGCGTAATTCTGTGAGGGTCATAGCAAGCGTCCATGAAGTTGCGGGCCAAGCATACCGGCTGCAATCGATAGACGCACGTTATCAGACTGAGCGTGTCGGGTGACACCGGGCAATGCCGGTTTGCCGCTGGTAGATAAGAGAAAGGCACCTTTCGGTGCCTTTTTGGCTTGGAACGCGACCTTCCTGCTGGCAGAAATCTCTGTGGGAGCGAGCTTGCTCGCGATGAGGGCCCAACATTCGACATCTGCGTTGAATGTTAGACCGCTATCGCGAGCAAGCTCGCTCCCACATGGGGCGGTGGTGCGTTTACCGGCGGCGTTTTTCCAGCGAATACACAAAGGGTGCAACGATCTCGATGGAGCCATTGGTCAGCATGTCGGCCGGCGGCTTGGGCAGCGGTTGAGCGCGGCGGATCATTTCCAGGGTGGCCCGGTCCAGATCGGCAGTGCCCGAGGCGCCTACCAGTTCAAACGACAACACATTGCCTTCGGCATCCACGACGAAACGCAGGCGGTTCATGCCTTCCTTGCCCCGGGCCTGTGCACTGGCAGGGTACTTTTTGTACTTCTGCAGGTGCGCCAGCAGCGTGCCTTGCCAGCTGGCCTTGGCCGCCAGTTGAGCCGGCGAAGGACCCGGTGCAGGCTGAGCGGATTTCTCCGTTGGCGCCTGAGTCTGTTGCGTTTCGGCAGGCTTTTCCTCGGCCGGTTTTTCCTTCGGCGGTTCGGGTTTCTTCTCTACCGGCTTGGGCGGCTGTGGCTTGGGCTTTGGCTTGACGGGCTTGGGCACGGCAATTTCAGCTTTCGGCGCTTCGGCGAGCTTGGGGATCGGCAGTTCTTCAACCGGAGCCGGTGGCTGCGGAGGGGTGACGACCTTCGGCGGAGCAGGCGGTGGCGGGGCAGGGACCGGTGCCAGTTCGACCATCATTGCCTGGGGCGGCAATTCGATGGGCGGGCGGGCGGACCAGTTCAGCGCCAGCGCGATGGCCAGCGCGTGAACGCCCAGCACCACAGCCAGGCTACCGCTGTAACGCGTCAGCTTATGGCGCGTCGTGATCATTTCTTGGCTGCCGTCTCGAGTCCGACCAGACCTACCTTCAGGTAACCGGCCGAGCGCAGGTTGTCCATCACGCTCATCAGGTCGCCGTAATCCACGCCTTTGTCGGCCTGGAAGAAGATCGTGGTGTCTTTCTTGCCCTGGGTCCTGGCGTCGAGCGTGGCGCCGAGTGCTTCGGCCTTCACTTCGTCTTCACCGAGGAACAGGCGCTGGTCAGCCTTGACGCTGAGGAACACCGGTTTCTCTGGCCGCGGTGCCGGTTTGGCGGTGGAAGCGGGCAGGTCGACCTTGATGTCCACGGTGGCCAACGGGGCCGCCACCATGAAGATGATCAACAGCACCAGCATCACGTCGATGAACGGCGTCACGTTGATTTCGTGGTTTTCGGACAGATCGTCGTCTGCCCCTTCTTTCAAATGCAGGCCCATGGCCGATTACCCCATTTTCACCATGTGCGGTTGCGAGCTGCGCTCAGGCTGGTGGTCGAGGTCGCGGCTGACCAGCAGCAGGACCTGTGCCGACGCATCGGACACTTGAGCCTTGTAACCGGCGATGGAGCGGGCGAAGACGTTGTAGATCACGACCGCAGGGATCGCTGCAACCAGGCCCAGTGCGGTGGCCAGCAGGGCTTCGGCGATGCCGGGAGCGACGACGGCGAGGTTGGTCGTCTGGGTTTTGGCGATGCCGATGAAGCTGTTCATGATGCCCCACACGGTACCGAACAGGCCGACGAAGGGCGCGGTGGAGCCGATGGTCGCCAGCACGCCGGTGCCGCTGCTCATGTTGCGACCGCAGGCTGCGACCAGGCGCTCAAGGCGGAAGCTGACACGCTCCTTGATGCCTTCTTTCTCGCGGCTGTTGACCGACAGGCGCATCTCTTCGAGAGCATCGTGCACCAGCAGGTTGGCGAGGGTGCCTTCCTTCGCCGCCGTGGCGCTGGCTTCCTTGAGGGAGGCGGATTTTTTCAGTTGGGCGATTTCACCGCGCAGGCGACGCTTGGCGCCCATCAGCTCAAAACCCTTGGCGATCCAGATGGTCCAGGTGATGATCGAGGCGATGGCCAGGCCGATCATCACGATTTTCACGATGATGTCGGCATTCTTGTACATGCCCCACGGCGACAGGTCATGGGCCATGCCCAGAGTGTTGTCGGCTTCGAGGACTTCAGGAACGTCTTCACCCAGGGTTTCTGTCGGCGCTGCCTGGGCAGGATCGGTCGCGGCGGGAGCGACGGCCGGGGCGGCGTGATCAGCCGGTGCAGGGGCTGCGGCGGCGGCCGGAGCAGCGGGCGCCTGGGCATCGGCGAAAGCGGCGACTGGCGCGAGCATCAGGCTGAGGAGCAGGGCGGCCACCGCGCTCCAGGCGCGAGGTCGTTTGGTTGGCGAAGCGGAGAGTTGATTACGTGTCATGCTGGCCGGACCTGAGAGAAAAAACGGGTGATGTTCTTCCAGGCCTCGAAGGGCCGAGAACAAAAGTGGGGCGTATTATTGCAAGTAATTCTTGTTAACAGAAGTAATAGCGTCTCTTTTTTTCCTGCATTGCTAGCCGCCTGTCTGTTGCCGGCGCTAGTCTGTGGCTTTGCGATGGGAGTTTTCTGATGTCTGCACCTACTGTTTTGATCGCCGGCTGCGGGGATGTCGGCAGTCGCCTGGCCACACAACTGCTGGCGGCGGGATGGGAGGTTCATGGCCTGCGGCGGGATGTTGCTCGCCTGCCCGCGGGCGTCATCGGCGTTGCCGGTGATTTGTTCAACAAAGACTGCCCGGCCACTTGGCCGATCGGTGCCGTGGATTACCTGGTGTATTGCGCGGCAGCCACCGATCACGACGAAGCCGGCTACCGTGCTGCCTATGTCCAGGGGCTGGAGCATGTGCTGGAGTGGCTCAACGACTACGGTCAGGTGCCCAATCGCCTGCTGTTCGTGTCCAGCAGCAGTGTTTACGGGCAGCAGGATGGCGAGTGGGTCGATGAAAGTTCGTCTACGGTGGCGTCCGGTTATTCTGGACGTGTGATGCTGGAGGCCGAGCAGATCGCGCTCAAGAGCGGTATCCCGGCCAGTGTCGTGCGACTGACCGGCATCTACGGCCCGGGGCGTGAGTGGTTGCTGACTCAGGTCCGCCGGGGTTATCGCGTGGCGGTCGAACCACCGTTGTATGCCAACCGGATCCATGCGGACGATGCCGCAGGGTTGATGGCGTGCCTGCTTGAGGCGGACCGGCGTGGCGTGGCGCTGGAGGATGTCTACATCGGCGTCGATGATGAGCCGGCAGCGCTGGCCGACGTGGTGGGCTGGTTGCGCGGGTATCTGGGCGTGACTGAATGGGATGACGATTCAAGCGTGCGGCGCACCGGCAGCAAGCGTTGCAGTAATGCGCGGGCGAAGGCCTTGGGCTGGACGCCGAAGTATCCGAGCTTCCGTGAGGGGTATGCGGCGATTCTTGAAGGGCGTTGAAAAACAAAAAAGATCGCAGCCTTCGGCAGCTCCTACAGGTGTTTGCATGACCCTGTAGGAGCTGCCGGAGGCTGCGATCTTTTCAGATGGTTACTGTTTTTCCAGCAGCCACTTGCGATCGCCAGGCATGTACTGAGGCATCTCGTCCGCCTGCGCCGTGTTCACGGTCTGGAAAATCTCCAGCTCTTTGCCCTTGCGCGCAAAGATCCAGGCGTTTCCTTGCCCATTGAGTTGCAGCCACATGTTGTCGTTGCCACCACTCATCGAGGCACAGTCGCCGGCCAGGCACAGCGCATAACGGTCACTACCCGGCAGACCGGTCACCTGGCCGTCGGCCTGGAACTGTACGGTGTCGCCTTCGCCGGGGCCGCTGACGACTTTCCAGCTACCGCCCATGTAGGCCGAATACAGCGCGCGTTCGAAGCTGGCGCCAAGCGGTGCGCCATCCGGTACCGGGATCAATGCCCGGTCGAAGACCTGGGCTGATTCGTTTTCGGTCGCGGTCTGGCTCAATTGTTTGCCATCACGCTTCAGTTCACTGCCGGAGCTGCCATAAAAGTCGACTTTCCAGAGGCCGGATTCTTCACCCTGCAGCTTGCCTTCGACGTTTTCAAAGCCGTTGGTGTAGCGGGCCTGGCCGGCCTTGGTGTTGATGTCCCATTCCAGGTTCGGGCCATAGGCCTGGAGCGCTTCACGCAGGGGGACGCCTTTGGCGGCAGCATCGATCGCCACCTGATTGATCCAGGTGCCGCTGATATCACGATCGGCAGGGTTGCTGGCACATCCGCCCAGGAGCAGGGCGAGCAGCGAGAGAGCAAGCGCATTGCGCATGGTGGAATCCTTTCAAACTTTCTTTACAGCAGAGCAGTCGGCGCAGCCCCAGGCTGCGCCGTGCACATTACTCGATGACCAGGATGGCATCCATTTCAACCTGCGAACCCTTTGGCAGGGCTGCAACGCCGATGGCGGCGCGGGCAGGGTAAGGCTGGTCGAAGTACTTGCCCATGATCTCGTTGACCTTGGCGAAGTGGCTCAGGTCGGTGAGGAAGATGTTCAGCTTGACGATGTCCTTGAACGAACCACCGGCTGCTTCGGCTACGGCCTTGAGGTTCTCGAACACCTGGACGGTCTGGGCTTCGAAGCCTTCAACCAGTTCCATGGTTTTTGGGTCCAGGGGAATCTGGCCCGACATGTAGACGGTGTTGCCAGCCTTGATCGCCTGGGAGTAAGTACCGATGGCGGCCGGGGCCTTGTCGCTGGTGATAACAGTCTTGGACATGAATGACTCCTTGTAAGTGGGCTTAAGCACGCATTCGGGTGATGCGGATCACCCCGGTCAAGGCGCGCAGTTTCTTGATCACGCGGGCCAGGTGCACGCGGTCGTGCACGCTGACCACCAACTGGACCACGCTGATGCGACCATCGCGTTCGTCCATGCTGATTTTCTCGATGTTGCCGTCGGCGGCGTTGACGCTGCTGGCCAGCAGGGCAATCAGGCCGCGCTGGTGTTCCAGTTCGACGCGCAGTTCGACGTTGAATTCGCCGGTGACATCCTTGGCCCACGAGAGCTGGATGCATTTTTCCGGGTTGTGGCGGATTTCGCTGATGTTGCGGCAGTTGTCCAGGTGCACGACCATGCCTTTGCCTGCGGACAGGTGGCCGACAATCGGGTCGCCCGGGATCGGTGTGCAGCACTTGGCGTAGCTGAGTACCAGGCCTTCGGTGCCGCGAATCGCCAGCGGGCCTTCCGGACTTGGCAGCTGTTCGCCTTCGCCGAGCAGGCGGCGGGCGACCACATAGGCCATGCGATTGCCCAGGCCGATATCCTCGAGCAAATCCTCGATCAGTTCGAGGCGATACTCGGCGAGCATCGCCTTGACGCGTTCGGCCGGGATTTTCTCCAGCGCGCTGTCGAATCCGTTGAGGACCTTGTTCAGCAGGCGTTCGCCGAGGCTGATGGATTCCGAGCGGCGTTGCAGCTTCAGGGCATGGCGGATGTGTGTGCGCGCCTTGCCGGTGACCACGAAGTTGAGCCACGCCGGGTTCGGCCGTGCGCCAGGAGCGCTGACGATCTCGACCGTGGAGCCGCTTTGCAGCGGTTCGGACAGCGGTGCGAGACGGCGGTTGATCCGGCAGGCAATGCAGCTGTTGCCCACGTCGGTATGCACCGCGTAAGCGAAGTCGACCGCCGTGGAGCCCTTGGGCAGCTCCATGATCCGGCCCTTGGGCGTGAACACGTAGACCTCGTCCGGGAACAGGTCGATCTTCACGCTTTCGATGAATTCCAGCGAGTTGCCGGCGCGTTGCTGCATTTCCAGCACGCCCTTGACCCACTGGCGGGCGCGGGCATGGGTGCCTTTTGGCTGCTCGTCGCCGCTGGATTTGTACAGCCAATGGGCGGCGATGCCGTTGTTGGCCATCTCTTCCATTTCACGGGTACGGATCTGGATCTCGATCGGAACACCGTGCATGCCGAACAGCGTGGTGTGCAGCGACTGGTAGCCGTTGGCCTTGGGGATCGCGATGTAATCCTTGAAGCGCCCCGGCAGTGGCTTGTACAAGTTATGTACAGCACCCAGCACGCGGTAGCAGGTATCGACCTTGTCGACGATGATCCGGAACGCGTAGACGTCCATGATCTCGTTGAAGGCCCGACGCTTGCCGCGCATTTTCTTGTAGATGCCGTAGAGGTGTTTCTGGCGACCGCTGACCTCGCCCTGGATGCCATCGATGGCCAGGCAGTGGCTTAAGGATTCTTCGATCTTGTTGACGATTTCCTTGCGGTTGCCCCGGGCGCGCTTGACGGCCTGGTAGATCCGCGCGGAACGCATCGGGTGCATGGCCTTGAAGCCGAGGTCTTCGAATTCTATGCGGATGGCGTGCATGCCCAGCCGGTTGGCGATGGGCGCATAGATTTCCAGGGTCTCCTTGGCGATGCGCCGGCGTTTTTCGCCGGACAGCACTTCCAGGGTGCGCATGTTGTGCAGGCGGTCGGCCAGCTTGACCAGGATCACGCGAATGTCGCGGGCCATGGCCATGGCCATTTTCTGGAAGTTTTCGGCTTGGGCTTCGGCCTTGGTCTCGAAGTTCATCTGGGTCAGTTTGCTGACCCCGTCGACCAGTTCGGCCACGGTTTCGCCGAACTGCGCTTGCAGCGCTTCCTTGGCAATACCGGTGTCTTCGATCACGTCATGCAGCATGGCGGCCATCAGGCTCTGATGGTCCATGTGCATGTCGGCAAGAATATTCGCCACCGCGAGTGGGTGCGTGACGTACGCCTCGCCGCTACGGCGGCGTTGGCCGTCGTGGGCTTGTTCGGCGTAGAAATACGCTCGGCGGACCAGGTTGACCTGGTCATTGCCGAGGTAGGTCGATAAGCGATCGGCGAGGGCGTCTATGCTCGGCATGATGTCTCCTGCCGTAAGCTGTGTTCCCGCGCCGTGCTACGTCGACCAGGCATAGGCTTAGACGGCCTCGTTGGACTCGTCCTCGAATGCAGCAAAAAGCGGTTCATCTTCAACGATTTCGGCTTCGGCGATAGCTGCGTAGTCGATCAGGCCTTCAGCGATTTCGCGCAGGGCGACGACGGTAGGCTTGTCGTTTTCCCATGCTACTTTCGGCTCTTTGCCGCCGGTGGCCAGTTGACGGGCACGCTTGGTAGAGAGCATGACCAGCTCAAAGCGGTTATCCACGTGTTCTAGGCAATCTTCAACGGTTACGCGGGCCATGGTCTTCCTCGTAGCAAATGCAATATGCGCGCTGCCCGGATGGGCGAGCGGACTCAACAGTTTAAAAAATCACCAGCGATTAGGGAAGCGCTGATTTTTTGACCAAGCCCTTCAACGCGCTGTAAGTGCCAATGTAAAGCCCTTGCAGCGGTTTTGGGAAGAGCTGATTAACCGAGCAATTCAGCCAGCAATTTGCCGTGACGCTGCTGCTGACGCTTCTGGATCAGCTGATTGGCGCGGAAAATCGCCTTCAGGTCGTGCAGTGCGTGGGCGAAATCGTCGTTGATGATCAGGTAATCGTAGTCGACGTAATGGCTCATTTCGCTGACGGCTTCGCGCATCCGGCCGTCAATGATCTCGTCGCTGTCCTGGCCACGGTTGGTCAGGCGCTGGTGCAGGGCCTGCAGTGACGGCGGCAGGATGAAGACCGAGCGGGCCTGCGGCATCAGCTTGCGCACTTGCTCGGCACCTTGCCAGTCGATTTCCAGGATCAGGTCGTGGCCTTGGTCCAGGGTCTGCTGAAGGTGGCTTTGCGAAGTGCCGTAGAGATTGCCGAACACTTCGGCGCGCTCGAGGAAGTCGCCGTGTTCGATCATCTTCACGAACTCTTCGCGCGAGACGAAGTTGTAGTTCACGCCGTCCACTTCGCCCGGGCGCATGGCACGGGTGGTGTGGGAGACTGAGACGCGGATCTCCGGATTGGCGTCGGTCAAAGCCTTGACCAGGCTGCTCTTGCCCGCGCCCGAAGGGGCGGAAATGATGTAAAGGGTGCCAGTGCTGTGGGTCATGTCGGGGTAGCCTTACTCAATATTCTGCACTTGTTCGCGCATCTGCTCGATCAACACCTTGAGGTTGACCGCAGCCTGGGTGCTGCGCGGGTCGAAGGCTTTGGAGCCCAGTGTGTTGGCTTCGCGGTTGAGTTCCTGCATCAGGAAGTCCAGGCGCCGCCCGGCAGCGCCGCCGGATTTGAGTACCCGGCGAACTTCGATGATGTGAGTGCTCAGGCGATCCAGTTCTTCGGCGACGTCGCTTTTTTGCGCGAGCATGACCATTTCCTGCTCCAGGCGCTGCGGGTCCATCTCTGCCTTCATGTCGGCGAAACGGTCGAGGACTTTCTGGCGCTGGGTGGCGAGCATCTGCGGGACCAGTTCGCGCAGGGTCACCACGTCTTCTTCGATGGAGGTCAGGCGCTCGTTGATCAACCGTGCCAGCTCCGCACCTTCGCGCTCGCGGCCGGCCTTGAGTTCCTTGAGGCCCTGGTTGAACAGTGCCAGCGCTTCGGCGTTCAAGGCTTGCGGGTCGGTGGCGTCGCCCACCAGTACGCCGGGCCAGGCCAGGACCTCAAGCGGGTTCAGCGCGGCCGGGTTCTTGATCAGGCCGGCGATGGTCTCGGCGGCGGCGACCAGTTGCGCGGCGCGCTCCTGATCGATCTGCAGCGCTTTGCCGGTGTTTTCTTCGGTGAAGCGCAGGGTGCATTCGAGCTTGCCCCGCGATACGCCTTGGCGCAGGGCTTCACGTACCGCGCCTTCGAGGTCGCGAAAGGACTCCGGCAGGCGCAAGTGGGGTTCCAGGTAGCGGCTGTTGACCGACCGCAGTTCCCAGCTCAGGGTGCCCTGGACGCCGGCTTTTTCGACGCGGGCGAAGGCGGTCATGCTGTGCACCATGGCGGTACCTCGCAAGGCAGATCGGCGCAGAACCTTGGTTCCGGGAATCCGATATCAATGAATTAAAGCCGACTGGCAGCAAAGGCGCAGGATTGTAGCGCAGTGGCGCGGATGCGCCCAAACACAGGGTGTGACAAAGAGCGGCAGGCCTGCGCCGGCGTGCAGTGCAGAGCCTTCGGTCGTCGGCGGATTTTTTTAGAAGTGCCCAGTGGCGGCCGTCGGCTCTATAATGCTCCGCAGTTTTCCGTCCCCAGTACAGGTATTCCCTATGATACGTCCAAGTGGTCGCGCTGCCGATCAGCTCCGCTCGATCCGCATCACCCGCAACTACACCAAACACGCCGAGGGTTCTGTGCTGGTCGAGTTCGGTGATACCAAGGTCATCTGCACCGTCAGCGTTGAACCGGGCGTACCGCGTTTCCTGAAAGGCCAGGGCCAGGGCTGGCTGACCGCCGAGTACGGCATGCTGCCACGTGCCACCGGCGAGCGTAACCAGCGTGAAGCCAGCCGTGGCAAGCAAGGCGGCCGTACGCTGGAAATCCAGCGTCTGATCGGCCGTTCCCTGCGCGCGGCGCTGGACATGACCAAGCTGGGCGACGTCACCCTGTACGTCGACTGCGACGTGATCCAGGCAGACGGTGGCACCCGCACGGCGTCGATCACCGGTTCCATGGTCGCGCTGATCGATGCCTTGAAAGTGATCAAGAAGCGTGGCGGCCTGAAAGGCGGCGACCCGGTCAAGCAGATGATCGCTGCTGTTTCCGTGGGCATGTACAAGGGTGAGCCTGTACTCGACCTCGACTACCTGGAAGACTCGGCCGCCGAAACCGACCTGAACGTGGTGATGACCAGTGCTGGCGGTTTCATTGAAGTCCAGGGTACTGCCGAAGGCGCGCCGTTCCAGCCTGAAGAGCTGAACGCCATGCTGGAACTGGCGAAGAAAGGCATGAACGAGATCTTCGAACTGCAAAAGGCCGCATTGGCCGACTGACCGGACCGCTCCAGGCAAGGAGGACACCATGAGTGATGAACAACTGCCGCTGCCCACGCCGAGCCAGGAGGTGCGTCAGTGGGCGATGTTCTGTCACCTGTCCGCCTTGCTGGGGATCTGGATTCCGTTCGGCACGCTGATCGGTCCGCTGATTCTCTGGCAAATGAAGCGCGAGATGGACCCGTTCATTGACGCTCAGGGCAAGGAGGCTTTGAACTTCCAGATCACCGTCGCCATTGCCTCGGCCATCTGCTTCCTGCTGATGGTGGTGATCATCGGGTTCTTCCTGTTCGGACTGGTGGCGATAGGTGCGCTGGTGCTGACGATCATTGCCGGGGTGAAAGCCAATGAAGGGTTTCCTTACCGGTACCCGTTTACCTGGCGACTGATCAAATAACGATCAATCTTCACTTGCAGGAGCGAGCCTGCTCGCACCCACAGAAGCAAAGCAGAAGCAGCGTCAGCCAAGGTAATAAGCAAATGCCCCGATGATTCGGGGCATTTTCGTTTGTCATATCCAATAAATGTTTCAAGTTGTAATGTTTTCTAGTTGTAACAAGTATTATGGCAAGTGCTGCTGAGTTAATACATTTTTAGTCACAACTGTGCAGTGTCAATGTTGCCCTTATGCTTGGCAATAAGTCAGGGTGATTGATAAAGTTGCCACCACGAAATATTTCAAGAAATATTTTGATATATTCAAACCATTGAAGGTCCTTGAATTCACCATCAATCAGTGTTGAGAAATTCAACCTGTTCAAGAGGCGTGTCCAGGTAAAAAGTTCGCCCCTGAATATATATCCAAGAATAAGTGCAAAATGATTCAGCTTGATTTTTATGGGACATTAGTCGCCGCCTCCCTGGTGCTGTTATTGGGTCGCGGGCTTGTCACACGTGTCGGTTTTCTACGCGCCTACAATATCCCCGAACCTGTAGCGGGTGGCCTGGTGGTTGCCCTGGTTCTCCTGGCCTTGCGCAGCTTCGATGTTCAAGTCCGGTTCGACACTTCGTTGCAGACCCCCTTGATGCTGGCGTTTTTCGCCACCATTGGCTTGAGCGCCGACTTCGCCAGCCTGAAGAAGGGCGGGCGCGTCGTGGGGATTTTCATTCTTGCGGTCAGCGGGCTTCTGCTGGTCCAGAATGCCATGGGCATTGGTCTTGCCAGCCTGCTGGGGCTTGATCCTCTGATGGGCCTGCTGACAGGCTCGGTGACCCTGGCGGGCGGTCACGGCACAGGCGCTGCCTGGAGCGCGACATTCAGCGAGAAATACGGCCTGGCTTCGGCTTCCGAGCTTGCGATGGCCTCTGCGACCTTCGGCCTGGTGCTGGGCGGTCTGATTGGTGGGCCGGTCGCCCGCTTGTTGATCAAGCGAGTACAGGTACCCGGTTGCGTTGAGCAAGCGAAGCCGCGCGCGCCGAAGGGCTTTGAGCAACCGAACAAGGAGCGCTCGATCACGCCTTTCTCGTTTATCGAGACACTCGCGCTGATCGCCGTCAGCTTGCTGGCGGGTAATCTTCTCAATGGGCTGTTGCTCGGCAGTGCATTCGAGTTGCCGACTTTCGTTTGTGTGTTGTTCGTCGGTGTTGTTCTGCGCAACGGGCTTTCGGCACTTGGCTTGTATCAGGTGTTTGAGCGCGAAGTCTCGGTACTTGGGAATGTAAGCTTGTCGCTGTTCCTGGCAATTGCCCTGATGTCCCTCAAACTCTGGGACCTGGCATCGCTGGCTTTGCCGATCTTTATCATTCTGGCTGTGCAAACAGTCGTCATGGCGCTGTTTGCGATATTCGTGACGTTCAGAATAATGGGGAGCAACTACGATGCGGCAGTACTGGCGGCAGGACATTGCGGTTTCGGGCTGGGTGCCACGCCAACAGCCATTGCTAATATGCAGGCCGTGACACAGCGCTACGGACCTTCGCAGATTGCATTTCTGGTGGTGCCAATGGTGGGCGCATTCTTCATCGACATCATTAACGTCATCGTCATCAAGTTGTTCCTGGCGCTGCCATTTTTCGTCGCTGTCTGAAGTTCAGCCGGCTTGCCCCATAAAAAATGCCCGTATCTTGCGATACGGGCATTTTTTTTGACTGGCCTGGGCGTCTGCGAAACGACGCCTCAGATGGTCAGCGTCCAGTCGTAGTCCACGATCAACGGCGCGTGTTGCGAGAACCGCGGCTGGCGTGGCAGACGTGCACTGCGTACGAAACGGCGCAGGCCCGGGGTCAGCAACTGATAGTCGAAGCGCCAACCGAGGTTGAGCATCTCCGCCTGTTCGTTATCCGGCCACCAGCTGTACTGGTCGCCTTCGCGGCTGACTTCGCGCAGGGCGTCGACATAGCCCATGTTGCCGACAATCTCGTCCATCCAGGCGCGTTCAGGCGCCAGGAAACCCGGAGATTGCTGGCTATCGCGCCAGTTCTTGATATCCAGCTTCTGTTGCGCCACGTACAGCGAGCCACAATAGATGTACTCGCGACGTTTGCGCCGCTGTTTATCCAGATAACGGGCGAAGTCGTCCATTAGCTTGAACTTCTGGTTCAAGTCTTCATCGCCGTTCTGCCCCGAAGGGAGCAGCAAGGTCGCGATGCTGACCTTGTCGAAATCGGCTTGCAGGTAGCGCCCGTAGCGGTCGGCCGTCTCGAAACCGAGACCGCTGATGACAGCCTTCGGTTGCAGCCGCGAATACAAAGCCACGCCACCTTGGGCGGGGACTTCGGCATCGCAGGCATAAAGGAAGTATCCATCCAGTTGGAAGGCTGGATCGTCCAGTTCAAAGGCGGAGGCGCGGGTGTCCTGCAGGCAGATGACGTCGGCATTCTGTGCCTGCAGCCAACTGAGCAAACCACGCTCGACTGCAGCCTGAATACCATTGACGTTCACACTGATGATCCGCATAAATGGCCCCAAAAATCGCGTGCGTGTATGATACACGGCGTCAAGCTAATTAGCTAAATCCGTGGTATTTGGGGTTTTTCATGCAAGCGTATCAGCGCGATTTCATCCGTTTTGCCATCGATCGCGGCGTTTTGCGCTTCGGTGAGTTCACCCTGAAGTCCGGGCGCACCAGTCCTTACTTCTTCAATGCCGGGCTGTTCAATTCGGGTTCGGCCCTGGCGCAGCTGGGTCGTTTCTACGCCGCTGCCATTGCCGAGAGCGGCATTGCGTTCGACGTGCTGTTTGGCCCCGCCTACAAGGGCATCCCGTTGGCGGCGACTACGGCCGTGGCCCTGGCCGAACATCACAACCGTGACCTGCCATGGTGCTTCAACCGCAAGGAAGCCAAGGCCCACGGCGAAGGCGGCAGCCTGGTCGGCGCACCGTTGACCGGCGAAGTGCTGATCATCGACGACGTGATCACCGCCGGTACAGCCATCCGTGAAGTGATGCAGATCATCGCCTCCCAGGACGGCGCCAAGGCCGCCGGCGTGCTGATCGCCCTGAACCGTCAGGAGCGCGGCAATGGCGAGTTGTCGGCGATCCAGGAGGTCGAGCGTGACTTTGGCATCCCGGTCATCAGCATCGTTTCGCTGAACCAGGTGCTGGAATTCCTGGCGGATGATCCGCAGCTCAAGCAGCACCTGCCAGCCGTCGAAGCCTACCGCGCCCAGTTCGGCGTGTAACGCCAAACCCTTGTAGGAGCTGCCGCAGGCTGCGATCTTTTGATCTTTTTTAAAAGCAAAATCAAAAGATCGCAGCCTTCGGCAGCTCCTACAAGGGGTGGATTTGCAGGCAAAAAAAGACCCCGCTCAGCCAGGCTGAGCGGGGTCTTTTTCATTGCGCTATCGCTTAGTGACGCTTGCGATTGCTGATCAGGGTGCCCACGCCGGTATCGGTGAAGATTTCCAGCAGGATCGCGTTCGGCACACGACCGTCGATGATCAACGAGCTGCCCACGCCGCCCTGGACCGCTTCCAGTGCGCAACGGATCTTCGGCAGCATGCCGCCGTAGATGGTGCCGTCGGCGATCAGTTCGTCGACCTGTTGAGTCGTCAGACCGGTCAGGACCTTGCCCGACTTGTCCATCAGGCCGGCGATGTTGGTCAGCAGCATCAGCTTCTCGGCCTTCAACGCCTCGGCGACTTTACCGGCCACCAGGTCAGCGTTGATGTTGTACGACTCACCGTTGGCGCCGACGCCGATTGGCGCGATAACCGGGATGAAATCGCCTTTGACCAGCAGGTTCAGCAAGTCGGTATTGATCCCGACCACTTCGCCCACATGGCCGATGTCGATGATTTCCGGGGTGGTCATTTCCGGGGTCTGGCGGGTGACGGTGAGCTTCTTCGCACGAATCAGCTCGGCGTCTTTACCGGTCAGGCCGATGGCGCTGCCGCCGTGGCGGTTGATCAGGTTGACGATGTCCTTGTTGACCTGGCCGCCGAGGACCATTTCCACCACGTCCATGGTCGCGGCGTCGGTGACGCGCATGCCGTCGACGAAATGACTCTCGATCGACAGGCGCTTGAGCAGGTCACCGATTTGCGGGCCGCCGCCGTGAACCACCACCGGGTTGATGCCCACGGCCTTCATCAGCACGATGTCGCGGGCGAAGCCGGTTTTCAGCTCCTCGCTTTCCATCGCGTTGCCGCCGTATTTGATCACCAGTGTCTTGCCGACGTATCGGCGGATATAAGGCAACGCTTCGGACAGGACCTTGGCGGTGTTGGCGGCGGCTTCGCGTTCGAGGGTCATTCAGGGCTCCGGGTGAATCAGAACGGTAGTTGGAGATCAGGTGCAACGCGCTTCAACTGGACTTTGAAAACGTCCTTGATGCGCTGCAATTCAGCCTCGTCATCGGCCTCGAAACGCAGCACCAGCACCGGTGTGGTGTTGGATGCGCGTACCAGGCCCCAGCCTTTGGCGTAGTCGACTCGCACGCCGTCAATGGTGGTCAGGTCGGCGCCTGCGCCCCACTGTGCGTCGTGCAGTGCATCAATGATGCTGAATTTGCTCTCTTCGGTCACATGGATATTGATTTCCGGCGTAGAAATATCGTTCGGGAAGGTTGCGAACAGCTCTTCCGCCGAGGATTTTTCCTTGCTGAGGATCTCCAGCAACCGCGCGGCGCTGTAGATGCCGTCGTCGAAACCGAACCAGCGCTCCTTGAAGAAGATGTGCCCGCTCATTTCGCCAGCCAGCAGGGCGCCGGATTGTTTCATTTTCTTTTTGATCAGCGAGTGACCGGTCTTCCACATTAACGACCGGCCGCCGTACTCCTTGATCAGCGGGATCAGGCGCCGGGTGCATTTGACGTCGAAGATGATCTCGGCGCCTGGGTTGCGTGCTACGACGTCGCGGGCGAACAGCATCAGCAGGCGGTCCGGATAGACGATGCTGCCGGTGTTGGTCACCACGCCGACGCGGTCGCCGTCGCCGTCGAAGGCCAGGCCGATGTCGGCGTTGGTTTCCTTGACCTTGGCGATCAGGTCCACCAGGTTCTCTGGCTTGCCCGGGTCCGGGTGGTGGTTCGGGAAGTTGCCGTCGACTTCGCAGAACAGCGGGATGACTTCGCAGTTCAGCGCTTCGATCAGCTGCGGGGCAATCACGCCGGCCGCGCCGTTGCCGCAATCGACAACCACTTTCAGGCGACGGGCCAGCTTGATGTCCTGGACGATTTCGGTGGTGTAGCGCTCGAGGATTTCGACCTGGGTGATGCTGCCCTGGCCGCTGCTCAGGTTGTTGGTCTTGAGGCGGTCGTGCAGGGCCTGGATCTGTTCGTTGGCCAGGGTGTCGCCGGCAATGACGATCTTGAAGCCGTTGTAGTTCGACGGGTTGTGGCTGCCGGTGAGCATCACCCCGGATTTGCCGGCCAGCACGTTGGCGGCGTAGTACAGCGCCGGCGTCGGGACCAGGCCGACATCGCTGACGTGGCAGCCGCTGTCGGCGATGCCTTTGATCAATTGCGCGACCAGCTCCGGACCGGACAAGCGACCGTCGCGACCGACGGACACATTTGGCTCGCCCTGGGCCAGGCTTTGGGAGCCGACGGCGCGGCCAATCCAGTAAGCGGTCTCGGCGTTCAGGAATTCCGGGACGGTGCCGCGGATGTCGTAGGCGCGGAAGATGCTGTCAGGGAACTTGGGTGCAATTTTGGCCGGGGTGTTCATCTGTGGAAATGCTCCATCTCGAAAGTGGCTGGACAGGCCGCCGAGTCATTCGGCGACAGGTTCAAACTGAAGGGTATGACGGCGTTTTCCACAGAGAGTTCGTGGTGTGAAAGGGCCATGACGCCCCTGACGGCAAGGGTTTGGCCGGGCAATGCCTTGATTTTCGGTGCTAAACGTTGCAGATGACAATTTGAATTTTGTGGCGAGGGAACAAGCTCCCTCGCCACGATGGATCTCTATCAACGAGTACCGGTATGGCCGAAACCGCCAGTGCCGCGCTCGGTTTCAACAAACTCGTCAACCATCTCGAAGTGAGCCTGCACCACCGGCACCAGCACCAGTTGCGCCAGGCGCTCGCCGACCGGCATGGTGAATTCGGTCTGGCCACGGTTCCAGCAGGAGACCATCAACGGGCCCTGGTAATCGGAGTCGATCAGGCCGACCAGATTGCCCAGCACGATGCCGTGCTTATGGCCCATCCCCGAGCGCGGCAGGATCAGCGCCGCCAGGTTCGGGTCACCGATGTAGACCGACAGGCCGGTAGGGATCAGCACGGTTTCACCCGGCTTGATCACGGTGTCCTGCTCCAGCATGGCGCGCAGGTCGAGGCCGGCGGAGCCCGGTGTGGCGTATTGCGGCAGCGGGAATTCGGTGCCGATGCGGGGGTCGAGGATCTTGGCTTGCAAAGCGTGCATGTAAATTAAACCTGGTTCAGACGTTCGGCGATAAAAGTGATCAGCTGGCGAGCAATCTTGCTCTTGCTGGTCTGGGCGAAAAGTGTGGCGTGAAGCTCACGATCGATGACGCTGCAGGCGTTTTCTTCGCTGTTGAAGCCAATGCTCGGGTTGGCGACGTCGTTGGCGACGATCAAATCGAGGTTCTTGTCTTTCAACTTGCGCGCAGCGTAATCGAGCAGGTGTTCGGTCTCGGCGGCGAAACCGACACTGAACGGACGGTCGGGGCGGGTGGCGATGGTGGCCAGGATGTCCGGGTTACGCACCATCTGTAGCAACAAGCCGTCGCCGTTCGTAGGATCTTTCTTGAGTTTCTGCGGGGCGACGACTTCCGGGCGGTAGTCCGCGACGGCTGCCGAGGCGATGAACAGATCGCAAGGGATGGCTGCTTCGCAGGCGGCGAGCATGTCGCGGGCACTGACCACGTCGATGCGAGTGACGCGATCCGGGGTCGGCAGATGCACTGGGCCGGTGATCAGGGTCACGCGGGCACCGGCTTCCACGGCGGCTTCGGCCAGGGCAAAGCCCATTTTCCCGGAGCTGTGGTTGGTGATATAGCGCACCGGGTCGATGTTTTCCTGGGTCGGGCCGGCGGTGATCAGTACGTGCTTGCCGGTCAGGGCCTGGCGCTGGAAACAGTCAGCGGCGCACTGAGCCAGTTCAAGGGCTTCGAGCATGCGCCCCAGGCCGACGTCGCCGCAGGCCTGGCTGCCGGAGGCCGGGCCGAAGACCTTGATATCGCGGCTTTCGAGGGTTTGCAGGTTGGCCTGGGTCGCCGGATCGCGCCACATGGCCTGGTTCATGGCCGGGGCAACGGCGACCACCGCGTCGGTGGCCAGCACCAGCGTGGTCAGCAGGTCATCGGCAATGCCTTGGGCCAGGCGGGCAATCAGATCCGCCGTGGCGGGGGCGATCAGCACCAGGTCGGCCCATTTCGCCAGTTCGATGTGGCCCATGGCCGCTTCGGCCGCCGGGTCCAGCAGGTCCAGATGGACCGGGTGCCCGGACAGGGCCTGCATGGTCAACGGGGTGATGAACTCTGCGCCGCCACGGGTCATGACCACGCGCACTTCGGCGCCCTGGTCGATCAGGCGGCGAACCAGGTCGGCGCTCTTGTAGGCAGCGATACCGCCGCCGACGCCCAGAACAATGCGTTTCCGATACAGCCGCTGCATAGGCCTGCCTTTCAATTCGTTGGTGACATACGTGGCGAAACCCCCTCCCCAGGGTGAATTCGCCCGCAAAAAAGATGGGCTACGATATCACAGCGACCGCTACGGAACAGCGGCGCCCACAGACAGGGAGGTGTTATGAGTATTCGCGATTGGCCAGCGGCGGAACGGCCGCGGGAGAGGTTGCTTGAACAGGGCTCGGGAAGCCTTTCGGACGCCGAATTACTGGCGATATTTTTACGGACGGGCGTGGTCGGTAAAAGCGCTGTGGATTTGGCACGACACCTGTTGAATCAGTTTGGCAGCCTGCGTTTGCTGCTTGAGGCCGATCAGGAAGCGTTCAGCAAGCAGTTGGGGCTGGGGCCGGCAAAATTTGCACAGTTGCAGGCTGCGCAAGAAATGAGCAGGCGCCATCTGGCCGAGCGGGCGCGTCAGAAACCGGCACTTGAGAGTCCGCAAGCGGTTCGCGAGTACCTGAAATCAATGCTGCGCCATGAGCCACACGAGGTGTTTGGTTGCCTGTTTCTCGATTCCAGGCATCAGGTACTGGCGTTTGAGACGCTGTTTCGCGGCTCCATTGACAACACCAGCGTTCATCCGCGAGAGGTGGTCAAGCGCGCCTTGGCCAACAACGCAGCGGCATTGATCCTCTGTCACAACCATCCATCGGGCAACAGTGACCCCAGTCAGTCCGACCGGGTGCTGACCAAGCGTCTGCAAGAGGCGCTGGAATTGATTGATGTGCGGGTGCTCGACCATTTCATCATTGGCGATGGCGATCCGTTGTCGATGGCTGAGTATGGGTGGATGTAGGGACCGTAGAAGCGAAACCCATGTGGGAGCGGGCTTGCTCGCGAAAGCGGTGAATCAGTCAGCATTGATGGCGACTGACACTCCCTCTTCGCGAGCAAGCCCGCTCCCACAGGGTTTTGTAGTGGGGCGGATTATTTGAGATTGACCTTGGAATAGTCCTGCCGCCCGAACGGGCTGACCGAATACCCCTCGACATCCTTGCGCGTCAGCGCGAAGGCCGTCGGGTGGGCCAGGGGCAACCACAGCGCCTGTTGCTGGATCTGCGCCTGCGCCTGTTCGTAGAGCTTGGTGCGTACGCCCTGCTCGCCGGTGGTCTTGCCGGCGCTGATCAGCTTGTCCAGGTCCGCATTGCAATAGCGGGCGAAGTTGGTGCCTGACTTGACCGCGGCGCAGGAAAACTGCGGCGTGAGGAAGTTGTCCGGATCGCCGTTGTCACCGGCCCAGCCCATGAACAGCAGGTCGTGTTCACCGGCCTTGGCGCGGCGGATCAGCTCGCCCCATTCGATCACCCGGATTTCGGCCTGGATGCCGATTTCCGCCAGGTCAGACTGGAGCAGTTGAGCGCCGAGGCTCGGGTTGGGGTTGAGGAGGCTGCCGGAAGGGCGGGTCCAGATGGTGGTCTGGAAGCCTTCCTTGAACCCGGCCTTGGCCATCAGCGCCTTGGCCTTCTCGACGTCATGCGGATACCCCGGAAGGCTTTTCGCATAGCTCCAGGTGTTCGGCGGGTACGGACCATTGGCCGCTTCGGCGGTGTCTTCGAACACGGCTTTGATGTAATTGGCCTTGTCGAAGGCAAGGTTGATGGCCTGACGCACTTCTGGCTTGTCCAGCGGTGGATGCTGGCTGTTGATGCCGACGAATGCGGTCATGAACGCGTCAGTCTTTTCGACTTTCAGGGTCGGCTCTTTCAGCGCTTCCTGTACGTCAAGGGGCTTGGGCGACAGGGCGATCTGGCATTCATTGCGACGCAATTTCTGCAAGCGGACGTTGGCGTCCGGTGTGATGGCAAAGATCAGCGGATCGACAGAGGGTTTGCCGGCGAAGTAGTCGGGGTTGGCTTTATAGCGAACCGAAGCATCCTTCTGGAAGCGCGTGAACACGAACGGCCCCGTGCCGATTGGCTGGCTGTTGAGTTTTTCAGGCGTGCCGGCCTTCATCAGCTTGTCGGCGTATTCGGCCGAATAGATCGAGGCGAAGCCCATGCTCAGGGTCGCCAGGAAGGTCGAGTCCGCGTGGTCGAGGGTGAAACGCACGGTCTGTGGGTCGAGGGCGTCGATTTTCTTGATCAGCGCCGGCAACTGCATCGATTGCGCATGCGGGAAGCCGCTCTGGGCGACTTTGTGCCACGCATTGGCCGGGTCGAGCATGCGGTCGAAGCTGAAAATCACGTCCTCGGCGTTCAGGTCGCGCGTTGGGGTGAAGTACTCGGTGCGATGGAATTTTACCTGCGGGTGCAACTTGAAGACGTAGATCAGGCCGTCGGGGCTGACCTCCCAGCTGTCGGCGAGACTGGCGACCACTTTGCCACTGGCCGTGTCGAAATCCACCAGGCGGTTCATCAGCACATCGGCCGAGGCGTTGGTGGTGGTCAACGAGTTGTACTGCACCACATCGAACCCTTCAGGGCTGGCCTCGGTGCAGACGCTCAGGGCGGCGGCAAAGGCTTGTGGGCTCAGCAGAAGCGGGGCGAGCAACAGCGGTAGGGCAGCGAGGCGCATGGTCGGCTTCCTTTACAGATCGAAGGCCCATCTGCAAGTGCAGTCTGGAAAAGACTTACCCTAGTGGGGTCTTTTGCAAATGACTATCCCCTTTTTCATTTTGAGAGGACTATAGGCGACTGTTTTGCTGTGCAGCGGTTGAGAAACCCCCTTGATTGGCCCAATGCCCGATTCTCTGCGACGAGCGGTCGCCATCGGCGATAGCCTTTGTCCAAAGCGCTCGGAGCCCGGAAAACGGGGATTTTGTGAATTCAACGCACACTGAATGTTGTTGCTCTCCAGTCTTTCTGGTATAAAGCAGCGCTCTTTTCTAGGGGCCCGGTTCCTTCACTGTAGGTGTAGCCGGTAAGACCTCTAAAGAAACGCGGCGCCTGGCGCCAAATGACTGAGAGATTAAGCGGCCAACCCATGCCGGGTTGGGCATGTGGTTTTAGAGGGCTGAGGCATGTCTAGAGTATGTCAAGTTACCGGTAAGGGTCCGGTAACCGGGAATAACATTTCCCACGCAAACAACAAAACCCGTCGTCGTTTCCTGCCGAACCTGCAGCATCACCGCTTCTGGGTTGAAGAAGAGAAACGTTTTGTGCGTCTGCGCGTATCTGCCAAAGGCATGCGTATCATCGACAAGCGTGGCATCACTGTCGTGCTGGCCGAACTTCGCCGCGATGGCAAGGTTTAAGGGAGCTAATCATGCGTGAATTGATTCGTTTGATTTCGAGCGCCGGTACTGGTCACTTCTACACTACCGACAAGAACAAGCGTACTACCCCGGACAAAATCGAGATCAAGAAATATGATCCGGTTGTTCGCAAGCACGTGATCTACAAAGAAGGCAAAATCAAGTAATTGATTTTTCTCTCTTACGAAAAAGGCCCGTATCGCGAGATACGGGCCTTTTTTGTTGTCTGTGGATTATGCAGTGCCTGTCAGGGCCCCTTCGCGAGCAGGCTCGCTCCCACAGGTTTTGTGGTCACCACAGATCCCTGTGGGAGCGAGCTTGCTCGCGATAGCGTCGACCCGGACAGCGATATTCTTCAGGCCTTCTGTTCAAACGCCACGTAGATCTTGCGGCACGGCTCCAGCACTTCCCAGGTGCCGCGAAAACCTGCCGGGATCACAAAGCGATCGCCTGCGCGCAGGGTCTTGGCATTGCCGTCGTTGTCACGCAGCACTGAAACTCCCTGTTGGATCTCACAGTACTCGTGCTCGGTGAAATTCACCGTCCACTGTCCGACTTCACCTTCCCACACACCCGCATTCAACTGACCACAAGGGCTGTTGTAGTGGTTGTACACCGCTTGTTCCGGGTCGCCCTTGAGCACTTTGGTCGGGTCCGGGCGGTAGCGCTCGGCGGCGGTGGTGGCCTGGCTGAAGTCGACGACGTTCTGGATGTTCATTGTTGTTATCTCCCCGTGATTGCGGCGCGGTTGGTTGATGAGCCCAAAGTCTATGTTTATTAAAATGAACATCGCAAGGCCGTTTGCCGGCGTTATGTCAAATATATTGAAACTTCATGTGCGGCTGGTTTAGGGTGGTGGATGCCTTGGGCCGAAAAGCAGGCTGGCCGGGCAGAATTCCTGACAGCGCCCGCGAAGAACGCGGGTGTCGTATCAATAAGAGGAGGACACTCGCATGACCACCCTGACCCGTGCCGACTGGGAACAACGTGCCCGCGATCTGAAAATCGAAGGCCGCGCCTATATCAATGGCGAATACACCGACGCCGTTTCCGCCGAGACCTTCGAGTGCATCAGCCCGGTCGATGGCCGTCTGCTGGGCAGGATTGCCAGCTGTGACGCCGCCGATGCCCAGCGCGCCGTGGAAAACGCCCGCGCCACGTTCAATTCCGGTGTCTGGTCGCGCCTGGCGCCGACCAAGCGCAAAGCCACCATGATCCGTTTCGCCGGCCTGCTCAAACAGCACGCCGAAGAGCTGGCGCTGCTTGAAACCCTGGACATGGGCAAGCCGATCAGCGACTCCCTGTACATCGACGTCCCTGGCGCGGCGCAAGCCCTGAGCTGGAGCGGCGAAGCCATCGACAAGATCTACGACGAAGTCGCCGCCACCCCGCACGATCAATTGGGTCTGGTGACCCGTGAGCCGGTCGGCGTGGTCGGGGCCATCGTGCCGTGGAACTTCCCGCTGATGATGGCGTGCTGGAAACTGGGTCCTGCGCTGTCCACCGGTAACTCGGTGATCCTCAAACCGTCGGAAAAATCGCCGCTGACTGCCATTCGCATCGCCGCTCTGGCCGTCGAAGCCGGCATTCCGAAAGGCGTGTTGAACGTGCTGCCAGGTTACGGCCACACCGTCGGCAAGGCTCTGGCCCTGCACAACGACGTCGACACCCTGGTATTCACCGGCTCAACCAAAATCGCCAAGCAACTGCTGATCTACTCCGGCGAGTCGAACATGAAGCGTGTCTGGCTCGAAGCCGGCGGCAAGAGCCCGAACATCGTCTTCGCCGATGCGCCGAACCTGCAGGAAGCTGCCGAAGCCGCTGCTGGCGCCATCGCCTTCAACCAGGGCGAAGTCTGCACCGCCGGTTCGCGTCTGCTGGTGGAGCGTTCGATCAAGGATAAATTCCTGCCGCTGGTGATCGAGGCGCTGAAAACCTGGAAGCCGGGCAACCCGCTGGATCCGGAGACCAATGTTGGCGCGCTGGTCGATACCCAGCAGATGAACACCGTGCTGTCCTACATCGAGTCCGGCCATGCCGACGGCGCCAAGCTGGTGGCCGGTGGCAAGCGTACCCTCCAGGAAACTGGCGGCACTTACGTCGAACCGACGATTTTCGACGGCGTGAGCAATGCGATGAAAATCGCCCAGGAAGAAATCTTCGGCCCGGTACTGTCGGTCATCGCATTCGACAGCGCCGAAGAAGCCATCGCGATTGCCAACGACACGCCGTACGGCCTGGCCGCTGCGGTCTGGACTGCCGACATTTCCAAGGCTCACCTCACCGCCCGCGCACTGCGTGCCGGTAGCGTGTGGGTCAACCAGTACGATGGCGGCGACATGACCGCTCCGTTCGGTGGCTTCAAGCAATCCGGCAACGGTCGTGACAAGTCCCTGCATGCGTTCGACAAGTACACCGAACTGAAGGCGACCTGGATCAAGTTGTAAGCCGTTAAGGGAGGCCAGTTGTAGAACCGGCCTCCCTAAGCGACACAGATCCCCTGTGGGAGCGAGCTTGCTCGCGATAGCGGTGTGACAGTCGACGAAAATGTTGAATGTTGTACCGGTATCGCGAGCAAGCTCGCTCCCACAGTGTTTTGTGTTGTCTGTAAAAACAATAAATCCACAGGAGCGTGGAACATGCGTTGGGCGACTTATTTCGCCGTATTGGCATCTGTCCTGAGTGTCGGCCTGGCTCTGGGCGTCAGCATGCCGCTGGTGTCGTTTCGCCTGGAAAGCTGGGGCTATGGCTCGTTTGCCATTGGCGTCATGGCTGCGATGCCGGCCATCGGCGTCCTGTTGGGGGCGAAAATCTCCAGCCATCTGGCGGCGCGATTCGGCACGGCCAATCTGATGCGCCTGTGCCTGTGGGCCGGGGCGGTTTCGATCGGATTGCTGGCGCTGTTGCCGAGTTATCCGGTCTGGTTGGTGCTGCGGTTGATGATCGGGGTGATCCTGACCCTCGTATTCATCATCGGTGAAAGCTGGATCAATCAATTGGTGGTCGAGGAGTGGCGCGGGCGGCTGGTGGCGCTGTATGGCAGCAGCTATGCGCTGAGTCAGCTGGCCGGCCCGGTGTTGCTGGGCTTTCTCGGTACCGAACACGATTATGGCTTTTGGGTAGGTGTCGGTTTGCTGATGGCGGCTCCGTTCCTGTTGCTGGGCCGCAGTGGTGCACCGAGCAGCGAAGCCAGCAGCGTGACCTTGAGTGATTTGCTCGCTTTCTGTCGTGGCCTGCCGGCGATTGCCTGGGCGGTGTCGCTGTTCGCCGCGTTCGAGGCGATGATTCTGACTCTGTTGCCGGTCTATTGCCTGCGCCAGGGCTTCACCACGGAGATTGCCCTGGCGATGGTCAGTACGGTGGTGGTCGGCGATGCGGTGCTGCAATTGCCGATTGGTGCGTTGGCCGATCGCTTGTCGCGCCGGGCGTTGTTTACTGGCTGCGCCGTCGTCTTGCTGGTGTCGAGCCTGGCAATTCCGATGCTGATCGATACGCTGCTGATCTGGCCGCTGTGGGTCTTGTTTGGCGCCAGTGCCGGCGGTTTGTTCACCTTGTCACTGATCCTCATCGGCGAGCGTTATCGCGACGATGCGCTGGTGCGGGCCAACGCGCACATCGCACAGCTGTGGGGCATCGGTTGTCTGGTCGGGCCGCTGCTGGCGGGCGCCGGCAGCCAGTGGATCAGCGGTCATGCGTTGCCGTTGCTGATGGCGGTCGGGGCCTTGGGCGTGTTGATCGTAGTGTCGCGGCAAGGGGCGTTTGGTGCGGTTCAGCCGGCTTAGATCAAAAGATCGCAGCCTTCGGCAGCTCCTACAGGGTTGCGACCTTTTGAAGAGGCTACAACATCCGCTCCAGCCCAACCGTATTGCTCAGCCACGCATTGAAACGACGCCACCAGCTCCCTGGCTCCTTGGTCAGGGTGTGCATTTTCCCGTCGTCTTCTGTGCTCCAGACAATCTGACCGTTCTCCAGCTCCACTTGATAGCTCAGGGCTGGCGCCATGCCCTGCAGCGCCAGTTCGCGGACCCGTGCAGCCAATTCCGGGCTGTCCACCAGCACGCCGACCTCGGTGTTCCACAGCACTGAGCGCGGATCGAAATTGAACGAGCCGATAAAGGATTTCTGCTGGTCGAAGATCATCGCCTTGCTGTGCAGGCTGGAATCAGAGCCGCGATAGGCGCTGCTGGAAAACAGATGCGGCCCGCTACCGCTGCCGCCTTCCTCGCCAGGTTGGCGACGCAATTCGTACAGCTTTACGCCGTGTTCCAGCAATGCCCTGCGATAGGGTGCGTATCCGCCGTGAACCGCGGGAACGTCCGTGGCTTCCAGTGAATTGGTCAGCAAACGCACCGAAACGCCGGCATCGGCGCGCCCGGTCAGGTACACCAGCCCCGGTTGGCCAGGCACGAAATAAGCCGAAATCATGATCAGCTCTTTGCGGACACCGTCGAGTTCAGGCGCCAATTGTGTGGTCAGCAGCAACTGCGGATCGGGCTCGCCCTTGGCCAGTACCTTGCTCGGTGCATCCCACAATGCCTGGTTCCAGGCCCAGATCAGTTCGCGGCGCCAGATGTCCAGGCGCGGATGGGTGGCGAAGGTCATCAAGTGTTTGTAGAGCGCATGATTCTGTTTGCGGGTTTCCGCCAGGGACTCTTCCAGTCGGGTGCGGGTGTTTTCCAGGTCGCGGGAGGTGGGTTTGCTCGACAGGAATTCGTCGATCGGCTTGCTCAGGGCGCTGTTCCAGTATTGGTCGAAACTGTGCCCGAGTTGCTCGGCAACCGGGCCGACACCGAGCAAGTCGATGTCAGTGAAATTCATGTTGGGCTCGGCATCGTAATACTCATCCCCCAGGTTTCGCCCGCCGACGATGGCCATGCTGCTGTCGGCCAGCCACAACTTGTTATGCATGCGTCGATGCTGTTGCGACAGGTTGAGCAGTCGGCCAGCGGTACGTGTCACCCCCGTACTGCGGCCCAGATTCAGCGGATTGAACACGCGGATCTGGATCTGCGGGTGCGCGGCGAGGGTGGCAATGACGCGGTCCAGGCCGTCGCTGGTCGTGTCATCAAGCAGTACCCGCACCCGCACGCCTCGGTCGGCGGCCTTGAGCAACTCCTCGATCAACATGCGCGTGCTGATGCCGTCGTGCACGATGTAATACTGCAAATCGAGGCTGCTTTGGGCATTGCGGATCAGTTCGGCGCGGGCGGTGAAGGCCTCGGTGCTGTCCGATAGCAGGCGGAAGCCCGATTGTCCCTTGTAAGGCGCGGCCTGTGCCTGGACCGAGCGGCCGAATGCGGAGTCTGAAGCCGGCAGCGCCTGGCTCGGTACACGCTGTACGTCGAGGCTGGCGCAACCGCCTAGGAACGCGGCGAGTAGCACAAGAGCAAGCAGGGGCTGTCTGACTCTCACGTAGGGTCGTTCCGTTTGGCGGCATAGTCAGGCATATGGACGCTGATTCACCAATAAAAGTCAGTCGCTGAGCTGATCGGTGTCCGCCAGGAGTTTGATCGCTGTCGCACCGACCTTGCGAACCGCGTCTTCGATCTGCGGTGTTGGTTTGGCAGCGTAGTTCATGCGCAGGCAATTGCGGTACTTGCCCGAGGCGGAAAAAATACTGCCCACGGCAATCTGTACGCCTTGGTCGTGCAAGGCGCGATTCAGTTTCAGGGTGTCGAAGCCTTCCGGCAGTTCGACCCACAGCATGAAGCTGCCTTGCGGGCGACTGGCGCGGGTGCCGGCCGGGAAGTAGCGGGTTACCCAATCAATCATCATGTCGCGATTGCGCTGGTATTGCGTGCGCATCCGCCGCAAATGCGGTTCGAAATGGCCGCCCTTGAGAAATTCGGCGATGGCGATCTGCGGTTGCGGCGCGGTAGAGCCGGTGCTGATGTATTTCATGTGCAGCACCCGTTCCAGATAGCGGCCGGGCGCGACCCAGCCGATGCGCAGGCCCGGGGCCAGGGACTTGGAAAACGAACTGCACAACAGGACGCGACCGTCCTCATCGAAGGACTTGATCGTACGCGGACGTGGATAGGTGTAGGCCAGTTCGCCATACACATCGTCCTCGATGATCGCCACGTCAAACCGCTGCGCAAGCGTCAACAACGCGCGTTTGCGCGACTCGGGCATGATGTAGCCCAACGGGTTGTTGCAGTTGGGGGTCAACTGTATGACCTTGATTGGCCACTGCTCCAGGGCCAGTTCCAGCGCTTCGAGGCTGATGCCGGTCAGTGGATCGGTGGGGATTTCCAGGGCCTTCATGCCCAGGCCCTTGAGGGTCTGCATCGCACCGTGAAAGCTCGGCGAGTCCACCGCCACAATGTCTCCCGGTTCGCAGATCGCCCGAATGCTGGTGGACAGCGCTTCGTGGCAACCGGTGGTCACTACCAGCTCGCTGGCGCCCAACTGGCAGCCGGAATCGAGCATCAGGCGGGCGATCTGTTCGCGCAGTTCGAGGTTGCCGTGGATGTTGTCGTAATACAGACCGGGCTTGTCCTGCCGCCGGCTGATCCGTGCCAGGTCGCGCAACAGTGGCTTCATGGTTGGACTGGTGATGTCCGGCATACCGCGGCCCAGTTGCACCACGTCTTTGCGCGGCACGGCGCGAATCAACTCCAGCACCTGATCCCATTGGGAGATGTCCACCGGCCGTTGGGCCGGGCGGCCGACTGCCGGCAAATCCGGCAGTTCGCGGCTGGCCGGGACGAAGTACCCGGACTTGGGACGCGGCGTGGCCAGCCCGCTGTCTTCCAGCACCCGATAGGCCTGCTGCACCGTGCTCAGGCTGACGCCGTGCTCGACGCTCAGCGCCCGTACCGAGGGCAGCCGGTCACCGGGGCGATAGAAGCCCTGCTCGATACGCGTGCCGAGCAATTCGGCCAGGTTGACGTAAAGGGTCATGGTGCAGCCTCGATAGGGATGATTCGGTTAACCAGTACAGATCAGACGAAAAATCGGGATTCAGTGGCGGAATCGGCAAAACTGTATGGAGTTAATACAGCCGCTTTGAATCTGTAATGCTTTTACCCGCCCGCGCATCATGGAACCTCTGGCTACCCAAGTAAACAGGAGCATCCAAGATGAACGGTTTGAGCGATGTGCGGCTGACGTTACACAGTCAGGAACTGGCGACAGGGCAGAACAACGGCGCGCGGGAGGCGGGCATGCACACTGCGTCGTCCGGCCTGAGTCGTTGGGACCAGTTCTGGCGTCGGCTGCACACGCGCAAGGCGTTGCTGGCGCTGACCCCCGACCAGCTCAAGGACATCGGGCTGACGCGGGAGCAGGCGCGGGAGGAGGGGCTAAAACCCTTCTGGAGACAGTAACCGTCCCCTATAGGAGCTGCCGCAGGCTGCGATCTTTTGATCTTGTTTTTTAAAAAGGCAAAGTCAAAAGATCGCAGCCTGCGGCAGCTCCCACAGCGGGCGATTAAACCAATTCTTTAAGCCGATGCCACAACATCCCCAGCGCCAGCAACGGCGAGCGCAAATGCTTGCCGCCGGGGAAGGTGATGTGCGGCACTTGGGCGAACAGATCGAAGCCGCCGCTGTGCTGGCCGCTGATGGCTTCGGCCAGCAGCTTGCCGGCCAGGTGCGTGGCATTCACGCCATGACCGGAATAAGCCTGGGCGTAATACACATTCGGCTGGTCCTTGAGCCGGCCGATCTGCGGCAGGCGGTTGGCGCCGATGCCGATCATGCCGCCCCATTGGTAATCGATCTTCACTGCGCTCAACTGCGGGAAAACCTTGAGCATTTTCGGACGCATGTACGCGGCGATGTCTTTCGGGTCGCGGCCGGAGTAATGGCAAGCGCCGCCAAACAACAGGCGCCGGTCCGCCGAGAGCCGGTAGTAGTCCAGCGCCACCCGTTGGTCACAGACCGCCATGTTCTGCGGCAGCAGGGCGTGGGCCTGTTCTTCGCTCAGTGGTTCGGTGGCGATGATGTAGCTGCCGGCGGGCAGGACTTTACCGCTGAGTTCCGGATTGAGGTTGTTGAGGTAGGCGTTGCAGCCCAGCACCAGGGTCTTGGCGCGCACCGAGCCCTCGGCGGTATGGACCTTGACCTCGGGGCCATAGTCGATGCGGGTCACGGCCGACCGTTCGAACAGTCGGACCCCCAGTTGTTGCGCCGCCGCCGCTTCACCCAAAACCAGGTTCAGTGGGTGCAGGTGCCCCGAGCCCATATCGATCAGGCCGCCGACGTACCGTGTGGAGCCGACCACCGTGTGCATCTCATTGGCTTGCAACAAGCGGGTCTCGTAGCGATATCCGAGGCTGCGCAGTTCTTCGGCATCCTCGGCGAACCCTTCAAGGTCGCGGGGCTTGTTGGCGAGGTCGCAGTAACCCCAGGTCAGGTCGCAGGGGATCTGGAACTGCTCGACCCGTTGCCGGACGATTTCCACGGCTTCCAGGCCCATGAGTTTCATTTGCCGCACGCCTTCGGCACCGATGACGTTGGTGAACTGATCAAGGCCGTGGCCGACGCCGCGAATCAGCTGCCCACCATTGCGTCCACTGGCGCCCCAACCCATTCTGTGGGCCTCAAGCAACACCACGCTGAACCCGCGTTCGGCCAGCTCAAGCGCCGTGTTCAACCCCGAAAAACCACCGCCCACCACGCAGACATCGGCCAGCACTTCGCCTTTGAGCACCGGAAGTTCGGGCTGCGGCAGGCAGGTGGCGGCGTAGTAGGACGCGGCGTGGTTCAGAGCAGGCTGTTGAGCACGGGGGGTCATGTGCGTGTTCCTGATTCTTGCGTTTAGTAAATTTGACGGAGCATAAGCCGGACGTTCCCGGACGGGCAACATTGGTCGGCTGGTACTGTCTGGATCGGGGCTTTTGCGTCAGAATCGCGCTCTATTCCGCTTTGGGTCACCGCTGCAATGAGCTGCAACAGCCAGACAATCCGCACATTGCGCCAACAGATTCCCTCATTCGAGTGCGTGCCCGGCTGCCATGACTGCTGCGGGCCGGTGACCACCTCGCCGGAAGAAATGTCGCGCCTGCCGCGCAAGACGCGCGCCGAGCAGGATGCCGCCATGGAAGCACTCAACTGTGTGCATCTGGGGCCCAATGGCTGCACGGTGTATGACGAACGGCCGCTGATCTGCCGGTTGTTCGGTACCACCAAGACCTTGCCGTGCCCCAATGGGCGCGGGCCGGTGGAGTTGATTCATCCGCGGGTGGAGAAGCAGGTGTTCGAGTATATGGCCAGTACACGGCAGGTGTTGGTCTAGATAGATCGAGTCGCTGCCTTCGCGAGCAAGCCCGCTCCCACATTGGATCTTCAGTGAACACAAAGTTTATGTTCGACACGGATTAACTGTGGGAGCGGGCTTGCTCGCGAAAGCAGCTGAACAGACACCGCCAATCTCAATCCGGAATCGGCAACGTCAGGCTCTCCTTCACCTCTTCCATCACGATATAGCTCTTGGATTCCCGCACATGGGGCAGCTTGAGCAGGATGTCGCCCAGCAATTTGCGGTACGAGGCCATCTCGGAAATCCGCGCCTTCACCAGGTAGTCGAAATCCCCTGACACCAGATGACACTCCAGTACATGGGGCAGTTTCAGCACCGCACGTCGGAACTCTTCGAACGTATCGCCGGATTTGTAATCCAGGCTGATCTCGACGAACACCAGCAGACTACCCTTCAGGTGTTGCGGATTCAGCCTGGCGTTGTAGCCCATGATGATCCCCTCGCGCTCCAGACGCCGGACCCGCTCAGTACAGGGCGTGGTCGAGAGCCCGACCTTTTCCCCAAGCTCGGTAAAGGAAATCCGCCCGTCCGCTTGCAGGATCCGCAGGATGTTGCGGTCGATCTTGTCCAGCTCACGTTTGGTCTGAGTGTTGGTACGCATAGGGGATGCGCCTCCGTGAAAAGGGTTTTTGCCGAGAATTGTCGCCAAATATAGGCGCTTATATAGTGAAAAGCACTGGCAAATCTTTTTTACACTGCGCGCATCTAAAGCTCTGAACAACAAACGTCAGCGGTTAGCCGCGATGAGGGATATGAAAATGCGCGTCATGGTCTTGGGCAGCGGCGTCATCGGTACCACCAGTGCTTATTATCTGGCCCGTGCCGGGTTTGAAGTGGTGGTCGTCGACCGGCAGCCGGCTGCTGCCATGGAGACCAGTTTCGCCAACGCCGGGCAGGTCTCGCCGGGTTATGCCTCGCCGTGGGCCGCACCGGGTGTGCCGCTCAAGGCCATCAAGTGGCTGTTGCAGCGCCACGCGCCCCTGGCAATCAAGGCCACTGCCGACATCGACCAGTACCTGTGGATGGCACAGATGCTGCGCAACTGCACCGCCAGCCGTTATGCAGTGAACAAGGAGCGCATGGTCCGCCTGTCCGAGTACAGCCGTGACTGCCTCGATGAACTACGCGCCGAAACCGGCATCGCCTACGAAGGCCGCAGCCTCGGCACCACCCAACTGTTCCGCACCCAGGCTCAACTGGACGGCGCCGCGAAAGACATCGCCGTGCTGAAAGAGTCCGGTGTGCCGTTCGAATTGCTCGACCGTGAAGGCATTGCCCGCGTTGAGCCGGCGCTGGCCAGCGTGACTGACATCCTCGCCGGTGCCCTGCGCCTGCCGAACGACCAGACTGGCGATTGCCAGATGTTCACCACCAAGCTCGCAGAAATGGCCGCGAACCTCGGTGTGCAATTCCGTTTCGGCCAGGACATTCAGCGCCTCGACTTCGCCGGTGACCGCATCAATGGCGTATGGATCGACGGCAAGCTGGAAACCGCCGACCGCTACGTGCTGGCCCTCGGCAGCTACTCGCCGCAACTGCTCAAGCCGCTGGGGATCAAGGCGCCGGTGTACCCGCTCAAGGGCTACTCCCTGACTGTGCCGATCACCAACTCGGCGATGGCCCCGACCTCGACCATTCTCGACGAGACCTACAAGGTCGCGATCACCCGTTTCGACAACCGCATCCGCGTCGGCGGCATGGCCGAGATTGCCGGTTTTGACCTGTCGCTTAACCCGCGTCGCCGCGAAACCCTGGAGATGATCGTCAACGACCTTTATCCTCAGGGCGGCGATCTGGCCCAAGCCGATTTCTGGACCGGCCTGCGTCCGACCACTCCGGATGGCACGCCGATCGTTGGCGCCACCCCGTTCAAGAACCTGTTCCTGAACACCGGTCACGGCACGCTCGGCTGGACCATGGCCTGTGGCTCCGGCCGTTTGCTGGCTGACCTGATGGCGAAGAAAAAGCCGCAGATCAGCGCCGAAGGCCTCGATATTTCCCGTTATGGCAACAAAACCCAGGAGTCTGCAAAGCATGTCAGTCCAGCGCCAGCTCACCAATGAGCGCATGAGTCAGATCGTCACCCATAACGGCACGGTTTACCTGGCCGGACAGGTAGGCGACGACATGAACGCCGGGATTGAACAGCAGACCCGTGAAACCCTCGCCAACATCGAGCGTTTGCTCGATCTGGCCGGCACCGACAAGCACAACCTGCTGTCGGTGACGATTTACCTAAAAGACATCGATGCGCACTTCGAAGGCATGAACGCGGTGTGGGACAACTGGCTGCCAAAAGGCGTCGCCCCGGCCCGTGCCACCGTTGAAGCGAAATTGTGTGAACCGGAAATCCTGGTCGAGCTGTCGGTTGTAGCCGCTCTGCCATAAGCCTGTCAGAAAAGATCCCTCTCCCGGTGCTGTTGGTGGTTCACGCTGTCAGCCAGCACCGGTTTTTCTTCCCGATAACCCGACCAGAAGTGTGCCGCCATGCGTCCTGCCCGTGCCCTGATCGACCTTCAAGCCCTGCGCAACAACTACCGAATCGCCCGTGAGCTCACGGGGGCCAAAGCCCTCGCGGTGATCAAGGCCGATGCCTATGGCCATGGCGCGGTGCGTTGCGCCCAGGCGCTGGAAGCCGAGGCGGACGGGTTTGCCGTGGCCTGCATCGAAGAGGCGCTGGAGCTGCGGGCGGCGGGCATTCGTGCGCCGGTCCTGCTGCTGGAAGGTTTTTTTGAAGCCGATGAGCTAGCGCTGATCGTCGAGCATGATTTCTGGTGCGTGGTGCATTCGCTGTGGCAACTCGAAGCCATCGAGAAAGCGGCGTTGAGCAAGCCGATCACCGTGTGGCTGAAGCTCGATTCGGGCATGCACCGCGTGGGGCTGCACCCGGCGGATTATCAGGCGGCCTATCAACGGCTGCTGGCCAGCGGCAAGGTCGCGAAGATAGTGCTGATGAGCCACTTTGCGCGTGCCGATGAACTGCACGAACAGGCCAGTGCCGATCAGGTGGCGGTATTTGAAGCGGCGCGCAAGGGCTTGTCCGCCGAGATCAGCCTGCGCAACTCGCCGGCGGTGCTCGGTTGGCCGCAGATTCCGAGCGATTGGGTACGTCCCGGCATCATGCTCTATGGCGCCACGCCGTTCGAAGAGGCCAATGAAGTGGCGTCGCGGCTGCAACCCGTGATGACCCTGGAATCGAAAGTCATCAGTGTCCGCGAACTGCCGGCTGGCGAGCCAGTCGGTTACGGCGCCAGGTTCATCACGCCCAAACCGATGCGCATTGGTGTGGTGGCCATGGGGTACGCCGACGGCTACCCGCGTCTGGCACCGACAGGCACCCCCGTGCTGGTTGCCGGGCAGCGCAGCCAGTTGATCGGCCGGGTGTCGATGGACATGCTCTGCATCGACCTGACCGATGTGCCGCAGGCCGGTCTCGGTTCGACCGTCGAATTGTGGGGCAAAAACATCCTCGCCAGCGACGTGGCCATGGCCGCTGGGACGATTCCGTACCAGATTTTCTGCAACCTGCGCCGGGTGCCACTGCTCTATTCCGGGGCTTAGTGCGCAAGGCTCCAGACCGGAAGTCGCCTCGCTGAGCAGGATTCAGGTCAAGGTGTTGTAAATACTGAACGCTGTCGCCATGATAACGTCCACTATTCCAACAATTTTGAATCCTGGAGGCGCAAGCTTTGGACGTCGGTGAACGACTGCAATCCATCCGTAGGCTCAAAGGCCTTTCCCAGCGTGAGCTCGCCAAACGGGCGGGTGTCACCAACAGCACCATTTCGATGATCGAAAAGAACAGCGTGAGCCCTTCGATCAGTTCGTTACGCAAGGTGTTGGGCGGGATTCCCATGTCCATGGTCGAGTTCTTTTCCGAAGAAATCCTGCAGGAAAAGCCGACCCAGATCGTCTACAAGGCCAACGAGCTGATCGATATTTCCGATGGCGCCGTGACCATGAAACTGGTCGGCCGGGCGCACCCGAGCCGGGCTATCGCATTCCTCAATGAAATCTATCCGCCAGGCGCCGACACCGGTGACGAGATGCTCACCCATGAGGGCGAGGAAACCGGCATCCTGGTCGAAGGAAAACTGGAACTGGTGGTCGGTCTCGAAACTTTTGTCCTCGAAGCCGGCGATAGCTACTACTTTGAAAGTACCAAGCCACACCGTTTCCGGAATCCGTTCGATGCGCCTGCGCGACTAATCAGCGCAGCCACGCCGGCGAATTTCTAAGAAAAGAGGCGTCCTGCCAGCATCGCAGAGGCGCCCGGGCCGTTTTTCCGCTGCAGCCTAAGACCCTTACGACTTTGGGGTTGTTTCAGTGCGGCGGGCTTACCGCTATACTTGCGCCCGCCTGCGAACCGTGGCCGTAGGCGTGACTAGCCACCATTGAGGGTGAACGCGTGAACCTAATTATGAAAATGCTGGCTGCACCAGCAACCGTACTGGCCCTATGGGCTGTCAGTGTCAGCGCTCAGGCTGCGACCAACGACGATATCGCCAAACGCCTTGAGCCAGTCGGCCAGGTCTGTGTTCAGGGTAAAGAGTGCAAGGGCATGGAAGTGGCCGCTTCCGCCGGCGGCGGGGGTGGTGCAAAAACTCCGGATGAAGTGATTGCAAAACATTGCAACGCTTGCCACGGTTCAGGCCTGTTGGGCGCGCCGAAAATCGGTGATGCTGCCGCTTGGGGCGAGCGCGCCAAGAAAGAAGGTGGTGTTGACGGCCTGCTTGCCAAAGCGATCTCCGGTATCAACGCGATGCCGCCAAAAGGCACCTGCGCCGATTGTGCAGACGCCGACCTCAAAGGCGCCATCCAGAAGATGTCCGGCTTGAAATAAGCCTGGGTCTTGCTGCCAGAAAGCCGCTTTCGAGCGGCTTTTTTGTGCCTGTCTGTTCCCTGTAGGAGCTGCCGCAGGCTGCGATCTTTTTAAGATCAACATCAAAAGATCGCAGCCTGCGGCAGCTCCTACAAGGTTTTGTGTCGGTCGATTGGCCCATACAGGCTGTTCATTGCAGCAAAGACCCGGCAAGCTCGGTCCAGGCCCAAGTCATGGAACGTGAGGGAGGATCCGATGGTTCAGCTGTGCTCTATCGAACAGGCAGTCGATGACGTCCTGGCAAGGTTGCCGGCGCATATCCACATGGGCTTGCCTCTGGGGTTGGGTAAACCCAATCACTTCGTCAACGCGCTGTATCGACGAATCGCACAGTTGCCCAAGCGGCGGCTGACGATCTACACCGCGTTGTGCCTGGGCCGCCCGCCCTTGGGTGACGGATTGCAAAAGCGCTTCCTCGAACCCTTTATCGAACGGGTTTTCGGCGATTATCCGGAGCTGGATTTCCTCGCCGACCTGCGTCGCGATCAGCTCCCGGGCAACATCCACATCCAGCAGTTTTTCATGCAGCCCGGTAGCCTGCTCAACAGTGCCACGGCGCAGCAGGATTACGTCAGCAGCAACTACAGCCATGCGGCGCGGGACATCAACGCCGCCGGGTTGAACCTGGTGGCGCAACTGGTGGCCAGCCATGCCGAGCATCCCGACCGCTTGAGCCTGAGCTGCAACCCCGACATCACCCTCGACCTGTTGCCGATGATCGCCAAGCGCCGCGCCGCCGGAGAAACCATCCTGATGGTCGGCCAGGTGCACAACGATCTGCCTTACATGCCCGGCGATGCGGAGCTCGGCATCGACACCTTCGACCTGCTGATCGATGAGAAAGACCACACCACGCTGTTTTCCACGCCGAACATGCCGGTGGGGTGCCAGGACCATTTCATCGGCTTGCATGCCAGCACCCTGGTGCGTGACGGTGGCACCTTGCAGATCGGCATCGGCTCCATGGGCGATGCGCTGACGGCGGCGCTACTGGCGCGGCAAGCGGACAACGACGCTTACAAGACGTTGCTGGCCGACGTAAACCTCAGCCACTGGGCGCAACTGATCGAACGCGAGGGCGGCATCGAACCCTTCGCCAAAGGCCTGTATGGCTGTAGCGAAATGTTCGTCAACGGCTTGTTGGTACTGGCCGATGCCGGAATTGTGCGGCGCAAGGTTTATCCGGACGTGGCGACCCAGCAGCAAGCGAATGCCGGCACCCTCGACGAGGCAGCGCAAACCGATGGCATCTCGGTGCACGGCGGTTTCTTCCTCGGTCCGCGCAGCTACTACGAACGCTTGCGCGAGTTGCCACAAAACAAGCGGCTCGAATTCAACATGACCCGCATCAGCTACATCAACGAGCTCTACGGCCAGGAAGAACTCAAGCGCTTGCAGCGCCTGGATGCACGGTTCATCAACACCGCGTTCACTGTGACCTTGCTCGGTGCCGCGGTGGCGGATCAGCTCGAAGACGGACGTGTGCTCAGCGGCGTAGGCGGGCAATACAACTTCGTGGTTCAGGGTCATGCGCTGCAAGGCGCGCGCTCGGTGTTGCTGCTGCGTAGCTGGCGTGAGTCTGGCGGTGATGTCAGCTCGAACATCGTCTGGGAGTATGGCCACTGCACGATTCCCCGGCACTTGCGGGACATGGTGGTCACCGAATATGGCATCGCCGATCTTCGTGGCAAAACCGATGCGGCAGTGATCGAGGCTTTGCTCAATATCAGCGACTCGCGTTTTCAGTCGGGATTGATTGAACAGGCGCAGAAGGTCGGCAAATTGCCCAAGGACTTCCGACTAGAGCCGCGCTTTACCGATAACACTCCGCAGCGGTTGCAGGAGATCCAGGCGCGGCATCCGCGGCTTTTTCCAGAGTATCCGCTGGGGTGTGATTTCACCGAGGTCGAGCGAGATGTGTTGCGGGCGCTGAACTGGCTCAAGAGCAAGTTCAAGCTGAGCGAGGTGCTGGAGTTGGGCAAGGCAGCGCTGGATGCGCCGGAGGCAGCAGCGTTCCCGGAGCATCTGGAACGCATGCAGCTGGCCAATCCGGAGGGGCTGAAGGAGGATTTGTATCAGCGGTTGCTGCTGGCTGGCCTGAAAGCCACTGCGTAATAACAGCCAACATAAATCAAATGTGGGAGCGGGCTTGCTCGCGAAGGCGGTGTATCAGTCAAAAATCAGTCGACTGACACACCGCCTTCGCG
>NZ_JBWKZB010000022.1:0-103681 GCF_059424105.1 Pseudomonas sp. GW456-E7
CGCGAAGGCGGCGTGTCAGTCGACATCAATGTTGAATGACACGCCGCCTTCGCGAGCAAGCCCGCTCCCACATGGGGTCTGTGTTTGTCAGAAGAGTTTTAGTGGCTCTTCCTGGAGCGCCGCCAGTTGTTCGCGCAGAGCCAATACCTGATCACCCCAGTAACGCTCGGTGCCGAACCACGGAAAGCTGCGGGGGAACGCGGGATCGTCCCAGCGACGGGCGAGCCACGCGCTGTAGTGCAACAGGCGCAGGGCGCGCAAGGGCTCGATCAGCGCCAGTTCGCGCGGGTCGAAGTCGTGGAATTCGTTGTAGCCATCCATCAGTTCCGACAACTGGCTCAGGCAATCCTGGCGATCACCGGCGAGCATCATCCAGATGTCCTGTACCGCCGGGCCCATGCGGCAGTCGTCGAGGTCGACGATATGGAACATCTCGTCGCGGCACATCATGTTGCCGGGGTGGCAGTCACCGTGCATGCGGATGTTCTGGTGCGGCGTGTTGCTGTAGGCATCTTCCACACGCTTGAGCAGATCTCGGGCCACCGACTCGTAGGCCGGCAGCAGGCTGCGGGGGATGAAGTTGCCGTCGAGCAACGTGGCCAGCGAGTCATGGCCGAAGTTTTTTACCGCCAGCGCTTCACGGTGCTCGAACGGCCGGGTCGAGCCGACCGCGTGCAGGCGTCCGAGCAACTGGCCCAGGCGATACAGTTGATCGAGGTTGCCCGGCTCCGGTGCGCGGCCGCCGCGGCGGGGGAACAGGGTAAAACGGAAACCGCTGTGTTCGTGCAGGGTTTCACCGTTGTGAATCAACGGCGCCACGACCGGCACCTCGCAATCGGCGAGTTCGGCGGTGAACTGGTGTTCTTCCAGAATCGCTTCGTTGCTCCAGCGTTGCGGCCGGTAGAACTTGGCGATCAGTGGCTCGGCGTCTTCGATGCCGACCTGATAGACGCGGTTCTCGTAGCTGTTGAGCGCCAGGATGCGCGCGTCGCTGAGAAAGCCGATGCTTTCGACGGCATCGAGCACGAGGTCTGGCGTAAGGGTTTCAAACGGGTGGGCCATGCTGACTCCTGCGCGCAGCAGGCTGCTGCGTCCGGCCAGGCATGGTAGCGCAGACGGGGCTTCTATAGTGTTTGGGCTTGATATGAGTGTTGTCCGGGATGACGTCTTCGCGAGCAAGCCCGCTCCCACATTCGACCGCAGTCTCCTGAATTAACTCGGTCAAATGTGGGAGCGGGCTTGCTCGCGAAGAGGCGGGATCAGGCGCCGACGATCCCACCATCTTCCCGCGAAATCGCCATCACCGAAGACCGCGGCTTGCCATTGGGCAGATGCTCGGGGAAGGTCGAGCCACCGTTTTCACCCGGGTGCTGGATTCCGACGAACAGGGTTTTCTGGTCCGGCGAGAAGCTGATCCCGGTCACCTCGCAGCCCACCGGCCCGACCATGAAGCGGCGAATCTCGCCGGTCGCCGGATCAGCGCAGAGCATCTGGTTATTGCCCATGCCGGCAAAGTCACCGGCGTTGCTCACATCACCGTCGGTCAGGATCCACAAGCGTCCGGCCTTGTCGAAGCCCAAGCCGTCCGGGCTGTTGAACATGTTCTGCGGCGTAATGTTCGACGAGCCGGCCTTTGGCGTCCCGGCATGTGCGGCCGGGTTGCCGGCCACCACAAACAGGTCCCAGGCAAAGGTGTGTGAGGCGTGATCGTCGCGTTCGGTGCGCCAGCGCAGGATCTGGCCGTAGACGTTCTTCTCCCGCGGGTTCGGTCCGCCCACCGGTTGCCCGTCTTCGCCGCGCTTGGCGTTGTTGGTCAAGGTGCAGTAGACCTGGCCGTCCTTGGGGCTGACCACGATCCATTCCGGGCGGTCCATGCGCGTGGCTTTCACCACACTGGCGGCGAGACGGGCGTGGATCAGCACTTCGGCCTGATCGGCAAAACCGCTGCTGGCGTCGATACCGTTTTTGCCGTGGGTCAGTTCGATCCATTCACCCTGGCCTTTCGGGTGATCGGCGTTGCCGTCTCCGGCATCGAAACGCGCCACATAGAGGGTGCCGTGATCGAGAATGTCGCGGTTGGCCTTGGGGTTCTTGTGGTCGATCTTGTCGCGGCTGACGAATTTGTAGATGAACTCGCCGCGCTCATCGTCGCCCATGTACACCACGGCATGGCCATCGCCGGTTTCGGCCAGGGCGGCGTTTTCGTGTTTGAAGCGGCCGAGGGCGGTGCGTTTGACCGGCGTCGACTGCGGATCGAACGGATCGATCTCCACCACCCAGCCATGACGGTTGAGTTCGTTGGGGTTCTTGGCCAGGTCGAAACGCTCGTCGTGTTGGTGCCAGTTGATTTCTTTGCTGGTCACCACCGCGCCGTAGCGTTTTTGCGCCGGGTCGAATTTCTGCTCGGCGTTGCTGCTGCCGAAGCAGTCGGTGAAGTTTTCTTCACAGGTCAGATAGGTGCCCCACGGCGTCTTGCCGTTGGCACAGTTCTGGAACGTGCCGAGAACGTTCTTGCCGTGGGGGTCGGCGCTGGTCTTCAGCAGTGCGTGACCGGCGGCTGGGCCGCTCAGGGTGATCGGCGCATTACCGTGAATGCGGCGGTTGTAGCGCGAGCCCTGGACGAATTGCCATTGGCCGTTCTTGCGCTGCACTTCAATCACCGACACACCTTCGCAGGCCAGCGCCTTGCGCACGTCTTCCGCCGATTGCGGCATGCCGCCGTGGGCGTAGAGGTAGCGGTAGTTGGTGTATTCGTTGTTGATCGCCATCAGCGCGCGGTCTTTTTCGCCCGGAAATTCGAACAGGCTCATGCCATCGTTGTTGTCGCCGAACTGGGCTTCCTGATGCACGGCGCTGCCGTTGCCGCTCGGGTCGAACGCCGGGCCGTCCTTGTGCAGGGGCTGGCCCCAGCTGATCAGCACCGAGGACTTGTAGCCCGGTGGCAGGGTGATGGCGTCGCTGGTGGCGGCGGCAATGCTGTCAAAGCCCAGCAATTGGCTGTTACCGGCGCTGACGCTGGCGGCCATCACACTGCGGCTCAGCAGGTTGCCGCCGAGGAACATCGCCGCGCCGCACAGGGCACCTGCGCTGATGAAGCTGCGACGACTGAGGCCGACCATGGTTTCGAGGTCGGTGGACTGGTTTTCTTCTAATAGGCTCACTTCAGGCTCCCTGCGGTTTTGCAGACACCTTAATGGTGAGTAATGAACCTTTTGTTGCAGTTTGCTTAAAGCGGCGTACCCAGCAGAACCCTGGAGGGCGAAAACTCCACGCGCACCGGTTTGCCGCAGGTCAACCCCAATGCCCGCAGGTGCGTTGGTTCGTCCAGCGCGCACAGGGTCAGGCCGTTAGGCAGGGTGATGCGCACTTCGCTGGGGCCATCGTCGGCGTCGAGAATCTTCTCGATGGTGCCTTTCAGGCAATTGTTTCCCGGCGTTTCGGCTGAATCGATCTCCAGCAAATCGAGCCAGCCGGCCTTGATCAAGGCCACGACTTCGGTACCGATTTGCAGTTCCAGGCGCTCGGTGCTGTCGTGGGTGATTTGCGCATCGACGATCAAGCCTTCGGCGACTTCGAGGCGAATCAGGTCGTTGCGTCCCTGGGGCTCAATCGCCATTACCTTGCCGTGTAACTGATTGCGCGCGCTGGTGCGCAGCATCAAGCGCCCGAGCAGGTCGAGGTCGCTGGCATCTTCAGCGGCTTCCAGCACCTGGGCCTGCAAGGCTTGCAGCTTCTGGTACAGCCGCAGCACCCGCTCGCCTTCCATGGAGAGACGGGCACCGCCCCCACCCTTGCCGCCGACAATCCGCTCCACCAACGGCTTCTGCGCCAGGTTGTTCAGCTCATCGATGGCATCCCAGGCAGCCTTGTAGCTCAGGCCCGCGCTTTTTGCCGCACGGGTGATCGAGCCTTGCTCGGCGATGTGCTGCAGCAGGGCGATGCGCTGCGGACGGCGGACAATGTGCTGGGACAACAAGGTGGGCAAAGACATGGCAAGTCGCTTTGGGTGGTGGCGATGGGGAGGACGTTGGCGGCTTGGGACGCGCGAGTCAAGTCAGGTTGTCTCGCCGGGTTTGGGCGTGCGGGTCAGGCAATAGACGTCGACCCGCGCTGCACCGGCGTCGATCAACAGCCAGGCCAGGGCCTGGGCCGTGGCACCGGTGGTGAGAACGTCGTCGATCAGGGCCAGGTGCCGGCCCTTGACGGCGGCACCGGGTATCAGGCTGAAAGCGTTGCGCAAATTCCTGCGCCGCGCTTGGGCATTCAAGGCCTGTTGGGCACCGGTGTCCTGGGTTCGAAGCAGCAACCGTTCGTCGCATGGAATGTCCAGGGCGTCACTCAACCAGTGGGCCAGCATGGCTGCCTGGTTGAACCCGCGCTGGCGCAGGCGCCGGTTGGCCAGCGGTACCGGAATCAGCGCATGGGGCCGCTGCAGATCATCTTCGAAGCGATGTTGCAGGTATTGAGCGAGAAGTTCGGCGAGCAAGCGGCCAAACGGCCACTTTGCATTGTGTTTGAAGCGGGTGATCAGGCTGTCAACCGGAAAGCTGTAGGTCCAGGGGGGCAATCACCTGTTCGAAGGCCGGTGGCTGCTTCAGGCAATGGCCGCAGGTCAGGCCCGCGGCCGGAAGCGGCAGGGCGCAGGTACGGCAGTGATCGCCCAGCCAGGGCAACTCGGTTTCGCAGGCCGTGCAGACAGGGACGATGCCGTCGGCGAGCTCATCGCACAAAAGACACGACTGTTTGTTTTTTGACCAGATGTAAACCAGTCCTTTGTTATGTGGTTGACAGCGCATCGCTCTTCCTTAAATATGCCGAAACATCTGTGAGGCGGCTGTGACATTCCATGACCCTGCCGCATGCCAAAGCATAATTCAAAGGAAACACCCATGAGCGCCAGCACCACTGCAACCCTGCGTCATGACTGGTCTTTGGCCGAAGTCAAAGCACTCTTCGTTCAGCCATTCAATGACCTGTTGTTCCAGGCGCAGACGGTGCACCGCGCACATTTCGACGCCAACCGCGTTCAGGTCTCGACCCTGTTGTCGATCAAAACCGGCGCCTGCCCGGAAGATTGCAAATATTGTCCGCAGTCCGGTCACTACAACACTGGCCTGGAAAAAGAAAAACTGATGGAGGTGCAGAAGGTCCTCGAAGAGGCCGCTCGCGCCAAGGCCATCGGTTCGACCCGCTTCTGCATGGGCGCGGCGTGGAAGCACCCGTCGGCCAAGGACATGCCGTACGTACTGAAGATGGTTGAAGGCGTGAAAGCCCTGGGCCTGGAAACCTGCATGACCCTCGGTCGCCTGGATCAGGACCAGACCGAGGCGCTGGCCAAGGCCGGCCTCGACTACTACAACCACAACCTCGATACATCGCCGGAGTTCTACGGCAGCATCATCACCACCCGCACCTACAGCGAGCGCCTGCAAACCCTGGCCTACGTGCGTGAGTCGGGGATGAAGATCTGTTCCGGCGGCATCCTCGGCATGGGCGAGTCGCTGGACGACCGCGCCAACCTGCTGATCCAGTTGGCCAACCTGCCGGAGCATCCGGAGTCGGTGCCGATCAACATGCTGGTGAAAGTCGCCGGTACGCCGCTGGAAAATGCCGACGACGTCGACCCGTTCGATTTCATCCGCATGCTCGCGGTCGCGCGCATCCTGATGCCGCAATCCCACGTGCGCCTGTCCGCCGGCCGCGAAGCCATGAACGAGCAGATGCAGGCTCTGGCGTTCTTCGCCGGTGCCAACTCGATTTTCTACGGCGAGAAACTGCTGACCACCGCCAACCCGCAGGCCGACAAGGACATGCAATTGTTCGGGCGCCTGGGCATCCTGCCGGAAGCCCGCGAAGAGCACGCCGATGAAGTGCATCAGGCGGCTATCGAGCAGGCGCTGGTGGAGCAGAAGAGCAGCGAGCAGTTCTATAACGCGGCGGTTTGAGCAACCACTGCGTCCACTGAATGAATGCAAAACCCCTGTGGGAGCGAGCTTGCTCGCGATAGCGTCAGGTCCGTCGACATCAATGTTGAATGTGACGCCGCCATCGCGAGCAAGCTCGCTCCCACAGGGATCGCATTCATTTTGATTTCTGTGATCTGAACTTCGAGGCCTGCATGTCTTTCGATCTCGCCGCACGCCTTGCTGCCCGTCGTGCCGAAAATCTCTACCGCCAGCGTCCGCTGCTCGAAAGCCCGCAGGGGCCGCAAGTGGTGGTTGATGGCCGGCCGTTGCTGGCGTTCTGTAACAACGACTACCTGGGGCTGGCCAATCATCCACAAGTGATCGAAGCCTGGCGTGCCGGCGCTTTGAAGTGGGGGGTGGGCGGCGGCGCCTCACATCTGGTCATCGGCCATAGCGCCCCGCACCATGCCCTGGAAGAAGCCTTGGCCGACCTGACCGGTCGCCCACGCGCGTTGCTGTTCACCACCGGTTACATGGCTAACCTCGGTGCGGTCACGGCGCTGGTGGGGCAGGGTGATACGGTGCTCGAAGACCGGCTCAATCATGCGTCGCTGCTCGACGCGGGGCTGCTGTCCGGCGCGCGGTTCAATCGCTACTTGCACAACGACCCGGTGAGCCTGGCCAAACGCCTGGAAAAAGCCACCGGCAATACACTGGTGGTCACCGACGGCGTGTTCAGCATGGACGGCGATATCGCCGACTTGCCGGCACTGGCCCGAGAGGCCAAGGCCAAGGGCGCCTGGTTGATGGTCGACGATGCCCATGGTTTCGGACCGCTGGGCGCCAATGGTGGCGGCATCGTCGAGCATTTCGGTTTGAGCCAGGAAGACGTTCCGGTGCTGGTCGGCACCCTCGGCAAAGCCTTCGGTACGGCGGGCGCTTTTGTGGCCGGCAGCGAAGAGCTGATCGAAAGTCTGATCCAGTTCGCCCGGCCTTACATCTACACCACCAGCCAGCCTCCGGCGCTGGCCTGCGCCACGTTGAAAAGCCTGGAACTGCTGCGCAGCGAACACTGGCGCCGCGAGCATTTGCAGACGCTGATCCGCCAGTTCCGCCAGGGTGCCGAGCAGATCGGCCTGGAACTCATGGACAGCTTCACACCGATTCAACCGATCATGGTCGGCGATGCCGGGCGCGCGGTGCGTCTTTCGCAAATGTTGCGCGAGCGCGGGTTGATGGTGACGGCGATTCGCCCGCCGACCGTGCCTGCTGGCAGCGCCCGACTGCGGGTCACGCTGACGGCAGCCCACAGCGAGGCCCAGGTGCAGCTATTGTTAAACGGACTGGCCGATTGTTTTCAACAACTGCAGCCGGAGCCAAGCCATGCGTGATCGTTTGATTCTGCTGCCCGGCTGGGGCCTCGGCGTTTCACCGCTGGAGCCTTTGGCTGCGGCTTTGCGCGGCCTGGACGAGCACTTGCGCGTCGAAATCGAGCCGTTGCCTGACCTGGAGTCGAGCGATCTTCAAGAGTGGCTCGATGAGCTTGATGCGACGTTGCCGCAAGACGCCTGGCTGGGCGGCTGGTCATTGGGTGGCATGCTCGCCTGCGAACTGGCGGCCCGGCGTGGCGATCGCTGCTGCGGCGTGTTCACACTGGCCAGCAACGCCTCTTTTGTCGCGCATGAACACTGGTCGGCCGCCATGCCTGGGGAAACCTTCGATGCGTTTCTGGCGGGATGTGCAGCCGATCCGCGCGCGACCTTGAAACGCTTTTCACTGCTCTGCGCCCAGGGCGCCGAAGACCCGCGCGGATTGTCGCGGCTGTTGCTCGCTGGCGCACCGAACACGGCCGCGCCAGTGCTGCTGAGCGGTCTGCAAGTGCTTGCGCAACTGGATACACGGCAGGCAATGCAATCGTTCCGCGGTCTGCAACTGCATCTATTCGCCGGTCTCGACGGGTTGGTGCCGGCGGAGGCGGCGGGCGATTTGCTGGCGTTGCTGCCGGATATAGAAATCGGTCTGATTGAGCAGGCCGGTCACGCGTTTCTTCTGGAAGATCCCCACGGTGTGGCGGGGGCGATCCAGGCCTTTTTGCATGAGTCCGGCGATGACTGATTTATCTCTTCCCAACCTGCCCGGCGGCTTGCCCGACAAACGCCAGGTCGCTGCATCTTTCTCCCGCGCGGCGCAAAGCTACGACAGCGTGGCCGAGTTGCAGCGTGATGTGGGCAGCCAATTGCTCGGACGCTTGGCGCAGGACTTCGTACCGCAGCGCTGGCTGGACCTGGGCTGCGGAACCGGGCATTTCAGTCGTGCCTTGGGTGAGCGGTTTGCGGGCAGTCACGGTGTGGCGCTGGACATCGCCGAAGGCATGCTCAACCACGCCCGGCCGTTGGGCGGTGCCACGCATTTCGTGGCCGGCGATGCCGAGCGTTTGCCACTGCAGGACTCGACCTGCGACCTGATCTTCTCCAGCCTGGCGGTGCAATGGTGTGCGGACTTCGACTCGGTGCTCAGTGAAGCTTATCGAGTGCTGAAACCGGGTGGCATTTTTGCGTTTGCTAGTCTTTGTACAGGGACGTTGTTTGAATTGCGCGACAGCTGGCGACAGGTCGATGGCATGGTGCACGTCAATCGCTTCCGGGAGTTTGGTGTTTATCAGCAGTTGTGTGCGGCCAGCGGCTTGAGGATGGTCAGTCTGCAAAACCTGCCGCATGTGCTGCATTACCCGGATGTGCGCAGCCTGACCCATGAGCTCAAGGCACTGGGTGCGCACAATCTCAATCCCGGTCGACCGGGTGGCTTGACCGGCCGGGCGCGGATTTTGGGCTTGATTGAGGCTTATGAGCAGTTTCGTCAGGCCCGAGGCCTGCCGGCGACTTATCAAGTGGTGTACGCCATTTTGGAGAAACCCTTATGAGCGCAGCCTATTTCATCACCGGCACGGATACGGATGTCGGTAAAACCACGGTCGCTGCAGGGCTACTGCATGCGGCGCGTTCGGCGGGTTTGAGCACGGCGGCGGGCAAGCCGGTAGCGTCCGGATGCGATGTGACGCCCAAAGGCTTGCGCAACGCCGATGCACTGGCTTTGATGGCGGAGTGTTCGCTGCCGCTGACGTACGCACAGGTCAATCCGGTGGCCTTCGAACCGGCCATTGCTCCCCATCTGGCGGCACGGGAGGCGGGCGTGGCGTTGACGGTGCAGTCGTTGCTGGCGCCGATGCGGCAGATTTTGGGCCTGCAGGCGGACTTCACCCTGATCGAAGGCGCTGGCGGCTGGCGCGTACCCTTGGCGGATCAGGACAATCTGTCGGACCTCGCCATCGCGTTGCAGCTGCCGGTGATCCTGGTGGTCGGCGTGCGCCTGGGGTGTATCAGCCATGCCTTGTTGACCGCCGAAGCGATCGCCCGGGACGGTTTGCAACTGGCGGGATGGGTGGCCAACATCATCGACCCGAAGACCTCGCGGCTGGAAGAAAACCTCGCCACCCTGGCCGAACGCCTCCCGGCGCCGTGCCTGGGGCGTGTGCCCAAACTCAAGGCCGTGACGGCAGAAGCCGTGGCCGAGCACTTGCAACTGGATCTGTTGGACTGACGTCTGGCAATGCGGGCTTTGCCTATGACAAGGCACTGTGCCATTAGTGTTTTTGACGGGTGTTTTGCCAGCCACTCTGCTTCAATGGCTGTCGTTGATCCTTTGCAAGGACGAGTTCTCCCATGGAAATCTCAGGTAATACCGCTTTTTATGCCGGTCTGAGCACCCTTCAGGCAGGGCAGAACCGTGTCGATCAAGCCGCTGGGCAGATCGCCAACACCACCATTGAGCGTTCGGTCACCAGCCAATCCTCCGAGGCGCAGGTCGATCGGCTGAGATCGGTTGATCGCAGCCAGCAATCGGACCTGGCCAGCAACGTGGTCGAAATGGCCCAAGGCAAGATTCAGGCGGAGCTGGGCGTGAAAGTCGCCAAGGCCGCCGATGAAGTGCTCGGAACATTGATCGATACCTACGCCTGATTCCTTGCCCAATCCGCACCTTCCAGCGCCGCGCCTGTTCGCGGCGTTTTTGTGCGTAAGTCTTTCTTGCTCAACTAATCTTTTCAGGATGGCGGGCTGCTTCGGCAGCGCGGCGGCGGTGTCGTGTGCCTGAATGTCCGATCCTGCGATGACGAACGGCAAAAGATCGACGCTTGACAAGATTTGGGCGTAAACGTATGTTTCAAACAACTGTTTGATCGCAACAACAAATCAATGCGGTCGTTCATTCCCGGTTACATCAGCAGAGGTTTATCGCTATGCCTGACTACAAGGCCCCCTTGCGTGATATTCGCTTCGTTCGTGACGAACTGCTCGGCTACGAAGCGCACTATCAGAGCCTTCCGGCTTGTGCCGACGCAACTCCGGACATGGTTGACGCCATTCTCGAGGAAGGCGCCAAGTTTTGTGAGCAGGTACTGGCTCCGCTGAACCGTGTGGGCGACCTCGAAGGTTGCACCTGGAGCGAGTCCGGCGTTAAGACGCCGACTGGCTTCAAGGAAGCCTACAAGCAATTCGTTGAAGGCGGCTGGCCGAGCCTGGCTCACGACGTCGAGCACGGCGGCCAAGGCCTGCCGGAATCCCTGGGCCTGGCCATCAGTGAAATGGTCGGCGAGTCCAACTGGTCGTGGGGCATGTACCCGGGCCTGTCGCACGGTGCGATGAACACCATCTCCGAGCACGGCACCCCTGAGCAGCAAGAGGCTTACCTGACCAAGCTGGTTTCCGGCGAATGGACCGGCACCATGTGCCTGACCGAACCGCACTGCGGCACCGACCTGGGCATGCTGCGCACCAAGGCCGAGCCTCAGGCCGACGGTTCCTACAAAGTCTCCGGCACCAAGATCTTCATCTCGGCCGGTGAACACGACATGGCCGACAACATCGTCCACATCGTACTGGCCCGCCTGCCGGATGCTCCGGCTGGCACCAAAGGCATCTCCCTGTTCATCGTGCCGAAGTTCCTGCCGAACGCCGATGGCTCGGTTGGCACGCGTAACGCCGTGTCTTGCGGTTCCCTGGAACACAAGATGGGCATCCACGGCAACGCCACCTGCGTGATGAACTTCGACGGCGCCACCGGTTTCCTGATCGGCCCGGCGAACAAAGGCCTGAACTGCATGTTCACCTTCATGAACACCGCTCGCCTGGGTACCGCGCTGCAAGGCCTGGCCCACGCTGAAGTCGGTTTCCAGGGCGGCCTGAAATACGCTCGCGACCGTCTGCAAATGCGCTCGCTGACTGGCCCGAAAGCGCCGGACAAAGCCGCTGACCCGATCATCGTACACCCTGACGTACGCCGCATGCTGTTGACCATGAAGGCTTTCGCCGAAGGCAACCGTGCGATGGTTTACTTCACCGCCAAGCAGGTCGACATCGTCAAGTACGGCGTGGACGAAGAAGAGAAGAAGAAAGCCGACGCATTGCTGGCGTTCATGACGCCAATCGCCAAGGCCTTCATGACCGAAGTCGGTTTCGAATCGGCCAACCACGGCGTGCAGATCTATGGCGGCCACGGCTTCATCGCCGAGTGGGGCATGGAGCAGAACGTTCGCGACAGCCGCATCTCGATGCTGTACGAAGGCACCACCGGTATCCAGGCACTCGACCTGCTGGGCCGTAAAGTGCTGATGACCCAGGGCGAGGCTCTGAAAGGCTTCACCAAGATCGTCCACAAGTTCTGCCAGACCAACGAAGGCAACGAAGCGGTTCAAGAGTTCGTCGCGCCGCTGGCTGCACTGAACAAGGAATGGGGCGAGCTGACCATGAAGGTCGGTATGGCCGCCATGAAAGATCGCGAAGAAGTAGGCGCGGCCTCCGTGGACTACCTGATGTACTCCGGTTACGCCTGCCTGGCCTACTTCTGGGCTGACATGGCGCGCCTGGCTGCCGAGAAACTGGCGGCCGGCACTTCCGAAGAGGCGTTCTACACCGCCAAGCTGCAGACTGCGCGCTTCTACTTCCAGCGCATCCTGCCGCGTACCCGCACTCACGTCGCAACCATGCTGTCGGGCGCCAACAACCTGATGGACATGAAAGAAGAGAACTTCGACCTGGGCTACTAAGCCTTAACGAAGTACTTGAAAAAGCCGCTGCTCCTTCGGGACCAGCGGCTTTTTTTTGGGGCTTCCACTGGTTTGAGCGCGGGCACGACCCCTTGTAGGAGCCAGCTTGCTGGTGATGGTCGTTAACGATCACGCGTATAAACTGGATTAACGCGGCGCACTTGAGTCCATCGCCAGCAATCGAGCGTCGACCGGCTGCTCCTACAGTTTCCCGGGAATGCGTGAAGAGCCTTTTTTGCTTTAAGGGTTGCCCGTGGAATGAATGTTTGTAACGCCCTTTGAAAAATACCTCAGTAATTCACTCAGCAACTCGGGCTTTCTGCCGTTACAGTAGTTGGCACATTGCCATCTATTGATCTGACGGGTCGGAGCTTTACCCTTGCCGCGCTCATCTGCTGTACGTTTCAGTCATTTCCTGCCGTCATTACTGCTGTTGCTGGCGGGGCTTGCGGCTGCATACATCAAGGATCTGAACGTCTTTTTCACCTCGCTCTTCAACGTGCTGCCCACCCTGGTGTTGTTGCTCGGTGGCGCCTATTGCGCGGTGTACCGACGCCAGCGTGAACTGTTTCTGATGGTCACGGTGTACATCGCCTACTTCCTGCTCGACACCCAGACCGACTTTTACCGCGACAACGGCAAGGTGCGTGACGATGCCGCCGTGGTCTTTCACCTGTGTTGCTTGCTGCTGCCATTGTTGTTTGGCGTATTCGCGGCGTGGCAGGAACGCACCCATCTGTTCCAGGACATGGTGGCGCGTTTCGCCGTATTGCTGGCGGTCGGCAGCGTGGCGCTGGGGCTTGAGCAAAGTTATCCACATGCGCTGCTGATCTGGTTGTCGGAGATTCGCTGGCCCGCCTTGCATGGCGCCTGGATGAGCCTGATCCAGTTGTCCTATCCGGTGTTCATTGCCGCGTTTGTGCTGCTGGCCTGGCAATACTGGCGCAACCCGCGACCACTGCATGCCGCGCAACTGGTGGGGTTGCTCGGGTTGTTCTGGATGCTGCCGAAAACCTTCATCCTGCCGTTCACGCTGAACATCATGTGCAGCCAGGTGATGCTGATGATCGCCGCCGCCGTTGCCCACGAAGCCTATCAAATGGCCTTCCGTGACGAACTGACCGGACTGCCGGGCCGCCGTGCGTTGAATGAACGCATGCAACGGCTGGGACGCAACTACGTGTTGGCGATGAGCGACGTCGACCATTTCAAGAAATTCAACGACACCCACGGCCACGATGTCGGCGACCAGGTGCTGCGGCTGGTGGCCAGCAAACTGTCGAAAATCGGCGGTGGCGGTAAGGCGTATCGTTATGGCGGCGAGGAATTTGCCCTGGTGTTTGCAGGCAAGACGCTCGAAGAATGCATGCCGCACCTGGAAGTCATCCGCGAGTCCATCGCCACTTACAACATTCAGCTGCGTAATCAGGAAAACCGCCCGCAGGACGACAATCAGGGGCGCCAGCGGCGTGCCGGCTCCGGCGCATCGAGTGTGTCGGTGACGGTCAGTATCGGCGTTGCCGAACGGATCGATCAGCGCACCCCGGAAGAGGTGCTCAAATCCGCTGACCAGGCGCTCTACAGCGCCAAGGGCGCCGGGCGCAACTGCGTGATGGCGTTCGGGCAGAACCGCCGTGGCGCCGTGCGCATGGATGCCGCTACGGTTGAGTGATGATCGCGCATTCAGCGACTGGACATTGATTGTGGCGTAGTGTCAGCGGCAGTAGGTTGGAAAAAACTGCCGACGGAGAATGACCATGCCCGAGTACAAAGCTCCCTTGCGCGACATGCGCTTTCTGATCGACCACGTCTTCGACTTTCACAGTAGCTACGCCGCGCTGGGGGCCAGCGATGCCAGCCCGGACATGGTCAATGCGATCCTCGAAGAAGGCGCGAAGTTCTGCGAAAACGTGCTGTCGCCGCTCAACCGCAGCGGCGATGAAGAAGGCTGCCATTTCGACAACGGCGTGGTCACCACACCCGCGGGCTTCAAGCAGGCCTTCGCCCAATATGTCGAGGGCGGCTGGCATGGCCTGGCGGCGGACCCGGTCTACGGCGGCCAAGGGTTGCCGATCTCTCTGGGCCTGGTCATCAGCGAGATGGTGGGTTCCAGCAACACCTCATGGGGCATGTACCCCGGCCTGACCCACGGAGCGATGTCGGCGATCCACGCCCATGGCACCGAGGCGCAAAAGCAGACCTATTTGAAGAAGCTCACCGCTGGCCAATGGACCGGTACCATGTGCCTGACGGAAGCCCATTGCGGCACCGACCTGGGCATCATCAAGACCCGTGCCGTGCCAGCGGCCGATGGCAGCTATGCGATCTCCGGCAGCAAGATCTTTATCTCTGCGGGCGAGCACGACATGAGCGCCAACATCATTCACCTGGTGCTCGCCAAATTGCCGGACGCACCGGCCGGGACCAAGGGCATTTCGCTGTTTATCGTGCCCAAGTTCCTGCCCGACGCGATGGGCGAAGCGGGTGAGCGCAATGGCGTGTCCTGCGGCTCGATCGAACACAAGATGGGCATCAAGGCCTCCGCCACCTGCGTGCTGAACTTCGACGAGGCCAAGGGCTTTTTGATCGGCGAGCCGAACAAGGGCCTCAACTGCATGTTCACTATGATGAACCACGCGCGGTTGGGCACGGGCATGCAAGGTCTGTGTCTGGGCGAGGCGAGCTTCCAGGGCGCGATCAAATACGCCAACGACCGTTTGCAGATGCGCTCGTTGACCGGCCCGAAAGCGCCGGAAAAAGCCGCCGACCCCATCATCGTGCACCCTGATGTGCGGCGGATGTTACTGACGATGAAAGCCTTCAACGAAGGCAACCGCGCGCTGACCTACTTCACCGCGCAGTTACTCGACGTTGCACACCTGAGCCCGGACGAAACGGCGCGCCAGGAAGCCGAAGACCTGCTGGCCTTCCTCACGCCGATCTGCAAAGCCTTCATGACCGACACCGGCCTGGAAGTGACCAACCATGGCATGCAGGTGTTTGGCGGCCACGGGTTCATTCGTGAGTGGGGTATGGAGCAACTGGTACGCGACTGCCGGATCGCACCGATCTATGAGGGCACCAACGGCATTCAGGCGCTGGACTTGCTCGGGCGCAAGGTACTCGGCAGCCAGGGCAAGCTGCTGCGCGGGTTCACCAGGATCGTCCATAAGTTCTGCGCGGCGAACGCCGAACATCCACAACTGGCCGGGTATGTGGCGCAGCTTGATCAACTGAACCAGCAGTGGGGCGAGTTGACCACCAGGGTCGGCATGGCGGCGATGAAAAACCCGGACGAAGTCGGTGCCGCGTCGGTGGACTACCTGATGTACAGCGGTTACATCATCCTCGGCTACCTGTGGTTGCGCATGGCGCTGGTGGCTCAGGCGCAGCTCGATGCTGGCAGCGGTGATGCCGGCTTCTGCCGGGGCAAACTGGCGACCAGCGAGTTTTACTTCAAGCGTCTGTTGCCACGCACTACCGCTCATCGGGCGGCCATCGAAGCGGGGAGCGATTGCCTGATGCAGTTGCCAGCGGAGATGTTTGCGCTTTAGACATGTAAATCCGCTACAAAGAAGCTCGCCTTGTGCGGGCTTTTTTGTTGATGACCAAAAATAACAAAATAGTCATGAGCTGACCCTATGTGTCTTAAAAGTTGTTGGGGTACACTCCGACCCAACGAAAACACTCTTCCTGTGAATCACCTGTATAGATCTTGCGAGGTTTGCCATGGCTGACTACAAAGCGCCCCTGCGCGATATGCGCTTCGTCCTCAATGAAGTTTTCGAGGTCGCCAAACTCTGGGCCGAACTGCCTGCGCTGGCCGAGACCGTCGATGCGGAAACGGTCGAAGCCATCCTGGAAGAAGCCGGCAAAGTCACCAGCAAAAGCATTGCACCGCTGAGCCGTGCCGCGGACGAGGAAGGATGCCATTGGGCCGACGGTGCCGTCACCACGCCGGCGGGTTTCCCGCAGGCCTATCAGACCTACGCGGAAGGCGGCTGGGTCGGTGTCGGTGGCGATCCGACCTACGGCGGCATGGGCATGCCCAAAGCCGTTTCGGCCCAGGTCGAAGAAATGGTCAACTCCGCCAGCCTGTCGTTCGGTCTGTACCCGATGCTGACCGCCGGTGCCTGCCTGTCGATCAACGCCCACGCCAGCGAAGAGCTGAAAGCCGCGTACCTGCCGAACATGTACGCCGGCATCTGGGCCGGTTCCATGTGCCTGACCGAGCCACACGCCGGTACTGACCTGGGGATCATTCGCACCAAGGCCGAGCCTCAGGCCGACGGTTCCTACAAGGTCAGCGGCACCAAGATCTTCATCACCGGTGGCGAACACGACCTCACCGAAAACATCATTCACCTGGTGCTGGCCAAGTTGCCGGATGCACCGGCGGGGCCGAAAGGCATTTCGCTGTTCCTGGTGCCGAAGTTCATGGTCAATGCCGACGGCAGCCTTGGCGCGCGCAACCCGGCGAACTGCGGGTCGATCGAACACAAGATGGGCATCCAGGCGTCCGCGACCTGCGTGATGAACTTCGATGAGGCCGTGGGTTACCTGGTTGGCGAGCCGAACAAAGGCCTGGCGGCGATGTTCACCATGATGAACTACGAGCGCCTGGGTGTCGGTATCCAGGGCCTGGCCACAGGCGAGCGCTCGTACCAGAACGCCGTGGAATACGCCCGTGACCGTCTGCAAAGCCGTTCGCCGACTGGCGCGCAGAACAAGGACAAAGTGGCTGACCCGATCATTGTTCACCCGGACGTGCGTCGCATGCTGCTGACCATGAAAGCCTCGAACGAGGGTGGCCGTGCATTCTCCACCTACGTGGCGATGCAACTGGACACCGCCAAGTTCAGCGAAGATGCCGCCACCCGCAAGCGTGCGGAAGACCTGGTGGCCTTGCTGACCCCGGTGGCGAAGGCGTTCCTGACTGATCTCGGTCTGGAAACCACCGTTCACGGCCAGCAGGTGTTCGGCGGCCACGGTTACATCCGCGAGTGGGGCCAGGAGCAACTGGTGCGTGACGTGCGCATCACCCAGATCTACGAAGGCACCAACGGCATTCAGGCGCTGGACCTGGTCGGGCGCAAGATCGTCGGCACCGGCGGGGCGTTCTACAACCTGTTCGCCGATGAGATTCGTCACTTCACCGCAACGGCCAGCACTGACCTGGTGGAGTTCACCAAGCCGCTCAACGACGCCGTGACCACCCTCGACGAACTGACCGCGTGGCTGCTGGACCGGGCGAAGAGCAATCCGAACGAAATCGGCGCGGCATCGGTCGAGTATCTGCAGGTCTTCGGTTACGTGGCGTACGCCTACATGTGGGCCCTGATGGCCAAGGCCGCTTTGGGCAAGGAAGCGCAAGACGATTTCTACGCCAGCAAACTAGGCACCGCACGGTTCTATTTCGCCCGTCTGTTGCCGCGGATTCACTCGTTGAGCGCGTCGGTCAAAGCCGGTAGCGAATCGTTGTTCCTGCTGGATGCCGGACAATTCTGATGACGTAATGGTGTGTAAGCATTCTCTTACATAACGTGCTGCTGTTCTCCCATAGATGCAAATTGGATCCACGGCTAATCTACTTCTCATGGACGTAGCGCAGGAAGCGCAAAGCAACAACAGGGACACGTAGGATTCTGCCAGGACGGCGGAGTGAAATGGATGTCAGGGAAACAGTCTGCAAAGCCCCGCTTCGGCGGGGTTTTCTTTTGCCCGAAGAAAAGTTTCTAGCTCAGCCCGTCCAGGGCTTGCGCGCTGTTCAAACGTTCAGCCGGGCCATTGATTACTTCTTCCAGCAATGTCCGCAGCAAGGCCAGCGAGGCCTGCTGCCGTTGCACATCCCGACACACCAATCCGACTTTCAGGGGGACTCGTGGTTCGCTCAGGGGTTTCCACAGCAGTTCGTGGTTGCCATGGGTCTTTTGCGAGCGTCCGGGCAGCACCGTCGCCAGGCGTGTGTGCGGCAGGCTGTCGAGGATGCCGGCCATGTTGTTCAGTTCGGCTTGCACCTGTGGTCGACGTCCGAGGTTCGCCAATTGGGTTTGCCAGATCTGCCGGATCTGAAATTCCTCGCCCAGCAGCAACATCGGTAGCTCGGCGGCCTGGCTCATGGACACTTTCTTGAATTCACGCAGCGGGTGCTCTGCCGGGATGACCAGGGTCAGTTCATCTTCGTACAGCATCACGCCATGCAGGCCAGGTTGGCGGGGCGGCAGGTAGCTGATGCCGATATCCAGAGAACCGTTGAGCAGTCTCCGCTCGATTTCCAGTCCAGTCAGTTCGTAGATCTGCACGACAAGATGCGGCTGCGCCTTGCGCACGCGTTCGAGCATCTGTGGAACGAGGCTGGTATGCACGGTCTGCAATACACCGATGGCCAGGGTGCGCAGCGCCTGACCCTTGAAGTTGCCCAGCGCCTCCCGTGCCCGTTGCAGGCCATCGAGCAAAGGCACGGCGTGGTTGTACAGCGTGTGGGCCGCGAGGGTCGGCAACAGGCGTTTGCTGTTGCGTTCGAACAGGCTCACATCGAGGTTTTGCTCGAGGTGGCGGATTTGCTGGGACAGTGCCGGCTGGGAGATCGACAGACGCTCGGCGGCCCGGCCCACATGGCCTTCTTCATAGACCGCGACGAAATAACGCAGTTGCTTGAAATCCATAAGTATTACTTATCGAAAATGCTGGGAAATCGAAATGGCTGAATGCCTTGCGTGAGCCTAGTCTAACCGCATTCACAGGGCTTACAGGGCCACAGAGCGCGATGAATACCCTTTGCTTCGATGGTGTTTACATAGGTAAGGCAAAAAACCTCAAAAGAGGTTGTTTCAGATGAATCTGTTCAGTCTGCGCCGTAGTCCTCCCAGTCTTGATGATCTGGTCATGGACGCCTCCCTGCCTTCCAAAGACAACAGTCTTTCCAGCGAGTACTTGATGCCCGGTGTCGAGCGGCCGAAACAGGTGTTTGTGCGTGGCCAGGGTTCATGGTTGTGGGACAGCGATGACCGTGCGTACCTGGATTTTTCCCAGGGCGGCGGGGCCAACAGCCTTGGTCACAGCCCTTCGGTATTGGTCAACGCCATCACTGCCCAGGCTCAAGCGCTGATCAATCCGGGTTTCGGCCTGCATAACCGTGGCATGCTCAGACTTGCCGAGCATCTGTGTGCCAGCACCGGCAGTGATCAGGCCTACCTGCTCAATACCGGCAGCGAAGCCTGTGAGGCGGCGATAAAGCTGGCGCGCAAATGGGGTCAACAGCATCGCGGCGGTGCGTCGCGAATCATTGTGGCCAACAATGGTAACCATGGCCGTAGCCTGGCGACGATGTCGGCGTCGGACAGTTCGACATTAGCCAACCGATTCGAGCCGCAACTGCCGGGCTTCAGCCATGTCCCGTTCAATGACCTTCCGGCATTGCATGCGGCCGTGGATGAACGGACCGTCGCGATCATGCTCGAGCCGATCCAGAGCGAAGCCGGCGTGATCCCGGCTACCGCGCATTACCTCAAGGGCGTCGAACGCCTGTGCCGTGAACTCGGCATATTGCTGATCTTCGACGAAGTGCAAACCGGCATCGGTCGTTGTGGCACCTTGCTCGCGGAACAGTCCTGCGGGGTCACGGCGGATATCGTGGTGCTCGGCAAAGGTTTGGGCGGCGGCGTGCCATTGGCCGCGCTGCTGGCGCGGGGCAAGGCTTGCTGTTTCGAACCCGGCGAGATGACCGGTACCCATCATGGCAATGCACTGATGACCGCCGCGGGACTTTCGGTGCTCGATACGGTGCAGGACAAGGCTTTTCTCAAGCACGTCGCAGAAGCCGGTCAGCACCTGCGTGAAGGCTTGGGGCGTTTGGCCCATCGATATGATCACGGCGAGTTGCGCGGACAAGGGCTGCTGTGGGGGCTGACGCTGTCGGACGATTCCGCTGACGCAGTAGTCAAGGCCGCGCTCTACGAAGGCCTGTTGCTCAACGCCCCGCAACCCGACTGCCTGCGCTTTACCCCTGCGCTGAATGTCAGCAACGCCAACATCGATGAAATGCTCCTGCGCCTGGCGCGCGCCTTCTCCCGAGTGCGCACCGCGCAATTGCAGTGCCGCAAAGGGATTGCCGTCTGACTCGACGCGCCCTGCACACATTCCTGAACCGTCTCGCGGTAATACGCACGCCTCACGCCCGGCATTTTTGGTGTGGGGCGTTTTTTTTGTTTGCGAAATTCAACGAAGGGGCGGAGCTTGGGAATAGAGGGACTGAACCCTGACAAATGGCACAGGTCGATTAGCTGTAGGGCTCGAACGAGTCCACCCCCAATCAGGAGCTGCCCCATGGACTTTATTCGCATCATCATCGCCATCCTGTTGCCGCCGCTGGGTGTGTTTTTGCAAGTAGGATTCGGCGGGGCGTTCTGGCTGAATATTCTGCTGACGTTGTGCGGTTACATTCCGGGGATCGTGCATGCGGTGTACATCATCGCCAAGCGCTGAGTTTCGCGGCGGCAGGTCGGCCGCCTTCGCGAGCAGGCTCGCTCCCACAGGATTTCGCGTAAACCGTAGACTCTGTGGGAGCGAGCCTGCTCGCGAAGGGCGCGCCCCAATTCATGTATGTGGCGCCAAATTCAGTTCGCCAATTCCATCACCCTTCGATAAAACAACCACTCCTGCTCCAGCGCATGGGCTTGATTGCCGGCCTTGCGAAAGCCATGGCGTTCTTCTGCGTAGTAATGCGCTTCGACCAGGATGCCGTTGTCCTGCAGCGCCGCGACCATGTCGCGGGTCTGTTGCGGGACGACCACGGCATCCAGTTCTCCTTGAAAGAAGATCATCGGCACGCGGATGTTGCTGGCATGCAGCAGCGGAGTGCGGGCGGCGTAGCGTTCGGCGTCCAGCAGAGGATCGCCGATCAACCAGTCCAGATAGTCGCTTTCGAATTTGTGGGTCGCGCGCCCAAGTGCTACCGGGTCACTGACGCCATACAGACTGGCACCGGCACAGAACACGTTGTGAAACGCCAAGGCGCAAAGCGTTGTGTAGCCGCCGGCGCTGCCGCCGCGAATGAAGGCCTTGTTGCCGTCGATCAGGCCCCGTTCGTTGAGGTAACTGACCACGGCGCAAGCGTCTTCGACATCCACATCACCCCAACTCAAATGAAGTGCCTGACGATAGGCCCGGCCATAACCGCTGCTGCCGCGATAGTTGAGGTCGGCCACGGCGAAGCCCCGCTGTGTCCAGAACTGGATGCGCGGATCGAGCATCGGGTAGCACGCCGACGTCGGGCCGCCATGGATGAACACCACCAGTGGCGGTTTCGCCTCGCCGGTCATTGCCGGGTAGAAGAAGCCGTGTGCTTCGCCTGAGCCACTGGGGTAGCGCAAGGTCTGCGGGCGGCTGATCCGTTCGGGAGGAAGCGGTGCGATGCCGCCGGCCAGGACCTTCACTTGCCGGTTTTGACGGTCGATGGCAATGACGGCGCTTGAACTGGCGGGCGACGCTGCAATGCAATAAATGAATTGCCCATCCACCGCGAGATGGCGGAAGCGGCTGTAGTCGCCGGTGAAGTCGGCGCAGGAGTCGCCGCCTATGCCCAAACGGCCAAACCCGCCTTCGGTCCAACTGGCCAGATATCTGTCGTCGCCCAGCGGCAACCAGGTGCTACCGCCGAGTTGCCAGGGTGCCGGGCCATGGTCGGCGTTGGCACTTGGCAATGGGCTCAGGCCTTTCCCGGATTCCACCCATGGCTGCCAGTAACCGCCGCGATCCGTCAGGCAGTACAAGCGACCGTCGGCATCAAATCGTGGTTGTTGCACCGACTCTTGAGCACCGTCGCCCGCCACACAACGCGCCTCGGCAAAGCCGCCATGGGCGAGGCGTTCGGCAACCATCAAGCGGGTTGCTGTCCATGGCTGATCCGGGCGACTCCATTCGATCCAGGCCAGGCGCCGGGCATCAGGGCTCAGCGTCGGTGCCGCGTAGAAATCAGCACCTTCGGCCAGCAGGTGGCGTGCGCCATCCAGCAGATCGATCGCCACCAGTCGGTGTTGGTCTCGATGCTCCTCGACCGCCAGCACCTGCCCGTTGGCGAACTGCAGATCGCCAAAACGGCACGCACCGGACGTCAGCCTTTCGGGTACTTCGTCTTGCAGTGTTTGCCGATACAACTGCTGGTCGGCTTCGTTGACGAAAACGATGCCGTCGTCCGTCAGACAAAAGGCTCCACCGCCATATTCGTACACCCGACTGCGAACGCTGAACCCCGGCGGCGTCAGGCATTTCGCTGTGCCTTCACGCCAATGCCAGATCCGGCACGCCGCGTCTTCGGGGCGGTACTCGTTCCAGAACAGGCCGTTTGGACCGACCTGTAGTTCGGCAAAGTCGATACCGGCAGCCACGGCTTTGGCAGCGCTGAAAGGTTCAGCTTTTGGCGATGAGGCGTGAGTTTCGTTCATTGCGAAAGGCCAGTTGGTCGATGGTCTGGGTCGCGTGTTCGGCTTCTTCGCGAGCCTTGAGGATCACGCCGTGTTGTGGCGACTTGCTGCACACCGGGTCGGCGTTGCTGGCATCACCGGTGAGCATGAACGCCTGGCAGCGGCAGCCGCCGAAGTCTTTTTCTTTCTCGTCACAGGAGCGGCAGGGCTCGGGCATCCAGTCGTAACCGCGAAAGCGATTGAAGCCGAACGAGTCGTACCAGATGTGCTGCATGCTGTGATCACGCACGTTGGGAAACTGCACCGGCAGCTGTCGGGCACCGTGACAGGGCAGGGCGGTTCCGTCCGGTGTGACCGTCAGAAAAATACTGCCCCAGCCGTTCATGCAGGCTTTCGGGCGTTCTTCGTAATAGTCCGGGGTGACGAAAATCAGCTTGCACGGATGCCCTTGGGCTTCCAGTTTGGCGCGGTATTCATTGGTGATGCGTTCGGCGCGCACCAGTTGCTCCCGGGTCGGCAATAGCCCGACGCGATTGAGTTGTGCCCAACCGTAGAACTGGCACGTGGCGAGCTCGACGAAGTCCGCTTCCAGTGCAATGCACAGCTCGATGATGCGGTCGATCTGGTCGATGTTGTGCCGATGGGTGACGAAGTTCAGCACCATCGGATAACCATGGGCCTTCACCGCCCGGGCCATTTCCAGTTTCTGCGCAAAGGCCTTTTTCGAGCCGGCCAGCAAGTTGTTCACTTGTTCGTCGCTGGCCTGGAAACTGATCTGGATGTGATCGAGGCCGGCCTTCTTGAAGTCGCTGATTTTCTGCTCAGTGAGGCCGATGCCGGAGGTGATCAGGTTGGTGTAGAAACCCAGTTGGCGGGCTTCGGTAATCAGCTCGGCGAGGTCCTGGCGCACCAGCGGTTCACCGCCGGAAAAGCCCAGTTGCGCGGCGCCCATTTCCCGCGCTTCACGGAATACCTTGATCCACTGTTCGGTGCTCAGCTCTTTGCCTTGCTCGGCGAAATCCAGCGGATTGGAGCAGTACGGGCATTGCAGCGGGCAGCGATAGGTCAGTTCGGCGAGCAGCCACAGCGGCAGGCCGACTTCCGGTTTGGGCGGCACTTGCACTGATGAATCAGGCAAGTTCGATCCAGTGCTGCGCACGGGCCACCTCCATGAATTGTTCGATGTCGTCACCGAGTTCGGGCACGCCGGGGAACTGTTGCTCGAGTTCGGTAATGATCGCCGCGACATCCCGTTCACCGTCAATCAAGCCACCGATCAGTGCGGCGCTTTCATTGAGCTTGATCATGCCTTCCGGGTACAGCAGCACGTGGCCTTTCTGCGCCGGTTCGTACTGGAAGCGGTAGCCGGGACGCCAGGTCGGGGTCTTGCTGCGATCGAAACTCATAAGGTGATTCCTTTGTGCCAGACCCGTTCCCCGGTCACGCTGTGATACGGCGGGCGTTTCAGTTCGTAGGCCATGCTCATGGCATCGAGCATGCTCCAAAGAATGTCCAGTTTGAACTGGAGAATTTCCAGCATGCGCTCCTGGCCTTCTCGGGTGGTGTAGTGCTGCAACGTGATCGCCAGGCCGTGCTCGACATCACGCCGTGCCTGGCCCAGGCGCGTGCGGAAATACTCGTAGCCGGCCGGGTCGATCCAGGGGTAATGCTGCGGCCAACTGTCCAGGCGCGATTGGTGGATCTGCGGGGCGAACAGTTCGGTCAGCGAGCTGCTGGCGGCCTCCTGCCAGCTGGCGCGGCGGGCGAAGTTGACGTAGGCGTCCACGGCGAAGCGCACGCCGGGCAGTACCAGCTCCTGGGAACGCAACTGGTCCGGGTCGAGGCCGACGGCCTGGCCCAAACGCAGCCAGGCTTCGATGCCGCCGTCTTCACCGGGCGCGCCGTCGTGGTCGAGCAGGCGCTGAATCCACTCGCGGCGGATCTCGCGGTCAGGGCAATTCGCCAGAATGGCCGCGTCTTTCAGGGGGATGTTCACCTGATAGTAGAAACGGTTGGCGACCCAGCCCTGGATCTGCTCGCGGGTCGCCCGGCCTTCGTACATCGCCACGTGGTAGGGGTGATGGATGTGGTAGTAGGCGCCCTTGGCGCGCAGGGCCGCTTCGAATTCGGCGGGGGACATCGGGGTGTCAGTCATTGCGGTTCTCCGGTGCACAACCGTTGAAATCTTTGGTGTCTGGTCGGACGCCTTCGCGGGCAAGCCCGCTCCCACAATGGAATGCATTTCAAATGTGGGAGCGGGCTTGCTCGCGAAGGGGCCCTCCGCTACAGCACGATACTCATGCCGTCATACGCCACTTCAACCTGGCGCCGATCCAGCTCCGTGCGCTCGGGCGAGTCTTCATCGAGAATCGGGTTGGTGTTGTTGATGTGGATAAGCACCTTGCGCTGCGTGGGCAGTTGCTCCAGCACTTCGAGCATGCCGCCGGGGCCGTTTTGCGCCAGGTGGCCCATCTCCCGACCGGTGCGGGTGCCTACGCCACGACGCTGCATTTCATCGTCATCCCACAGCGTGCCGTCGACCAGCAGGCAATCGCTGCCGGCCATGATCTCCAGCAGCGCTGCATCCACCTTGCCCAGACCCGGTGCGTAGAACAGTTTGCCGCCAGTGTTGAGGTCCTCGACGATCAGGCCGATGTTGTCGCCCGGATGCGGGTCGAAGCGGTGCGGCGAGTAGGGCGGCGCGGCACTGCGCAAAGGCAGCGGGGTGAAGCGCAGGTTCGGGCAGGCCGGTACGCTGAAGCTCTGGTCGAGTTCGATGCGATTCCAGGTCAGCCCGCCATTCCAGTGGTTGAGCATGGTGAACAGCGGAAAGCCGCTGCTCAGGTCTTCGTGGACCATGTCGGTGCACCAGACCTGATGCGGGCAACCCTCGCGCAGCATGAGCAGGCCGGTGGTGTGGTCGATCTGGCTGTCCATCAGGATGATCGCGCCGATCCCGGTATCGCGCAGGGCGCGGCCCGGCTGCATCGGGGCGAAACCCTGGAGTTGGGCGCGGATGTCCGGGGAGGTGTTGCACAGCACCCAGTTCACGCCGTCATCGGAAATTGCCATGGACGACTGCGTCCGCGCCTTGGCCCGCAGGCTGCCGTCGCGAAAGCCTGCGCAGTTCACGCAGTTGCAGTTCCACTGGGGGAAGCCGCCGCCGGCGGCGGAACCTAGAATCTGGACAAACATGGACGCTCCATCATTTCAACGCTGAAAATAAAACGCCTCGGATAACCGAGGCGTTGTGCTGCACATCTGCCAAAGCAGAGATTAGCGGCTTGCGAAGTACATGGTGACTTCAAAGCCGATACGCAGGTCGGTGTAGGCAGGTTTGGTCCAGGCCATCAATTGAACTCCTTCAGGTAGGTGGGACAGCGCTATCTATAGGTTTAGTCCACCTCAGGTCAGAGATGTTCCAAATAGTTAGGTTGCTATGTTACTCAAAATTTCAAAGAGATTGCCCGTGAAACTTTGAGAAAGCTCCTTACCGCCCCGGTAATGATCATTTTGCCGCTTGCCATGGCGTGCCTGGGCTGGTGGAACTGGCCAGGCAGCGCCAGCCGCCATCGGCCTGATTCAGGCGTCGGGCCGCCGCCAGTAGAGCGACCCGGTCAATTTGCAAAATGGCCTCGGGCAATTGCGTCAGATAATCCGACGAGCGGCCGCCCAGCTTGCCCTGCCAAAGCAATTCCGCAGCCTGGGCAGTGGGCAAGGCAGCCTGGGAAAATTGCTCGGCCAGGGTCTGGCGCCCGGCGATGAACGCGTTGTCATCGAGGGCATTGATCAGCATTGGCAGATCGCTGAGGAACTGCTCGATGTGTTGCAGCAGTTCTGCCGGCGCTACGTTCGGTGATTGCACACCGAACAGTAATCCGGCTGTCCCGTGAATCTGGCGCAGGGCGCTGAACACCGCATAGCCCAGTTGCAACTCCACTCGCAGGCGCTGGTAGAACGGCGTCTGACAGAAGTGCGCAAGCAGACGCCACGCGGCTTCGTCGGCCAATTCCCCGGTCGCGGCAGGGCAAAACAGCAGCAGTGCGTGCTCGCTGGAATCGCTGTCGACGGCGCTCCACAGACGTTGTGACGGGAGGGTCGGCGGCGGGGTCAATTGATTGTCCGGCGTGCCGGGTACACGGCTCAAGGCCAGGCCCATGGCCGCTTGAGTCTGGGCGGACAGGCCAATCGCCAGGCCATCCCAGCGTGCACTCGACCAGAGTTGCTGCGTATCGTCCGTGTTCGCGGTGTGCGCAAGGCAGTGATCGGGCAATGCCTTGAGCAGCTGTCGAATGGGCATCAGCGCGACGCTTGCCGGCGTGGCTTGTGAGACTGCAGCGTCAGGTTGTGTCAGTTCTTTCAGCGCATGCTCCAGGACGGTGGGCATCGGCTCCTGCAGTCCGGTCATTTTCAGCAGCCATTCGTTGCCCGAGGCACTGAAGGAAACATCCACACCGGCCTGACGCGCGTCTTCGCGCAGCGCATGCAGGTTGTTTTCCAGGTGTGATTGAAGGGCGCTGGCGGGACTCGAGTCCAGACGCCAGCGCAGATAAATCGCACCTTCCGCGCTGTTGTCCGGCAAGGCCTGGCTGAATTGCATCGGCGAACGTTCACGACGGCTGCGCGAGCGATCCTGGGCAAAGGTGCGCAGGCCGCGGTGGGCGCTGGTCTGGCCACGAATCAGTCCGGCGTTGGGCGCTGGTGTTTCGGTGCGCAGGAACGGGTTGGGGGCGGGCAACTGCCATGGGCCGCTGAAGTTATCCACAGCGCCGATTTGAGTGAGGATTTGCTTGAGCGCTGTAACGCCTTGGCCAGATAACCCGACTTCGTGTTGTTCGCTGTCCAGCCGGGCCAATTGCAAGGCACTGCTGACCTGTTGCTGGCGCTGGTGCAGGGTGGCGTATTCTTCGCGCAACGGGGTCCAGTCCTGCTGGGCAAAAAAGCTCAGCCAGTCCATAAGGCGTTCGTGAATCCCTGTCGGCAACCCATTGGCCGGCAACGTGAACTCGATATGCAGCAAGGCTTGTCCTGCGAACTGGTACAGCGGCTGGGCTTTCAGGTGATCGGCCAGCCCGCGCTCGCGCAGGTCCACCGACAAGCCACCGGGTTTTGCCGAATTCAGCCAGTGGCACAAGAATGCCAGCGCCTCGGCGCAAGTCTCGGGCAGCGATTCGAGGGCGAACAGCCAATCCAGTCGCCGTGCTTCAGCCTGTTGATAACTGCTTTCTGAGGCCGACATCAGTGGCACAGGAGCCTGTTGCTCAATGCTTTCTCCCTGGGCGATGACGTTACCAAAGGCTTCAGCCAGGGTCCTTAGCTCTTCGAGGCTTTGCGGCCCGGCCAGGCTCAACGTCATCTGCCCGGTCTGGTAAAACCGCTGATAGAAATCCTGCAACGCCTGCTGAAACTCGGGCTGCTCTACAGGCAGGGTGGCGCGATTACCGGCATGAAAACCGCGAAGCGGATGTGCTTCTGACAGTCCGTCGAACAGCGCAAATTGCTGCTGCGCTGCCGCATCCTGTGACCAGGCGACAAACTCCGCCTGCAGCACTTCCCGTTCCCGCTGCTGATCGTCCGGATTCATACGCGGATGGGCGAGCATGTCTGACAGACGCTCCAGCCCACCGGCAAATGCCTGGGGTGGCAGTTCGAAAAAGTAGTCCGTGGTGCGCTCGCTGGTGCGCGCGTTCATCTGGCCGCCATGACTCTGGACGTAGGCCATCAACCCTTGCCCGGCAGGAAAACGCTCGGTCCCCAGAAACAGCAGATGCTCAAGAAAGTGCGCCAGTCCCGGCCACGCCAGCGGCACATCATGGCTGCCCGCGGCGACCCGCAACGCTGCTGCGCAACGCTTCAGATTCGGGGCATGACGCAGCGTCACCCGCAAGCCGTTGGCCAGGGTTTCAGTGTGGGGGCGAGGGTGATTCAGCGCGGGCATGGGCACTTCCAGAACAGTGAAGTGCCAATGCTAGCGGATTAGGACTTGTTCAGCTCGCCGTAAAGCTCGGGACGACGATCGATCAGGTAGCGATTGGCGGCACGGGAATCGACCATCAACTGTCGATCCAGCTCACCGACAATCAGCGATTCATCCAGTCCCGCCTGAGCGATACGGCTGCCATCCGGCGCAGCAATGCTGCTCTGGCCGCAATAGTGGATGTCGCCTTCATGGCCACAGTAGTTGGCGTAAGCCACATAGCATTGGTTTTCGAAGGCGCGGGAACGCACGGTGACATCGGCGACGAAATCGAACGGAATCATGTTTGCGGTCGGCACCAGAATCAGCTCGGCGCCGCCCAGGGCCAGGCGTCGGGCATTTTCCGGAAACTCCAGGTCGTAGCAGATCAGGAAACCGAGCTTCCAGCCGTTGAGCTCAACGATGGGAAACTCATCGGAACCTGCACTGAACATCGAGTGATCGAGGTCGCCGAACAAGTGCGTCTTGCGGTAGTTGCACACGCGCTCGCCATGGGCGTCGATCAACTGCACGGCGTTGTAGATCTGCCCGTCCTCGGTGCGCTCGGGATAGCCATACAAGATGGCAATCCCGGTTGCCTTGGCAATGCGCGCGATCTGCTGCGCCGACTCACCGTTGTACACCTCCGCCAACACGCTGACGGCATCGACGCCGATGTTGTAGCCGGTCAGGAACATCTCCGGCAGCACCAGCAGGTCCGCGCCTTTTGCCTCCAGCGCCAGTTGTTGCAGGCGTTGCAGGTTGCCGGCGACATCCAGCGGCAACGGTGGACATTGGTAAAGGGCTACGCGCATTTCGGATTCCTCTTACTCAGGCAGGGCGATCGGTCCGATCTCGTTGAATACATCTCCTGGACCCGGATTCTCGGCGTGAGTTGCACCGCCGAAGTGTTTCATGATGCCCCACACCGCGTTGAGCGAGGTCTGAACCGCGCCTTCAACCCAGGCTGGCGTCCACGAAACGTCGTCGCCAGCGATGAAGATCCCGCGCTGTTCTGCCGGCATGTCGTCCTGCATGAAGTGCGCGTACATGCGCTGGTTGTAGCGGTAGTGACCGGGCAGTGCGCCTTTGAACGCGCCGAGGAAATGCGGGTCGGCTTCCCAGGACACTGTGATCGGATCGCCGATGATCCGCGCGGCGATGTCGACTTTCGGGTAGATCTTCTTCAGTGCATCCAGCGCCAGTTTCACGCGTTTTTCCACCGGGTGCGGGAGCATTTTCAGCGCGTCGCTCATCCACGAGTACGACAGGCAAATCACCCCTGGCTTGTCGTCACCGTTGTCGAACAGGTAGGTGCCACGGGTCAGGCGATCGGTGAGGGTCATGCTCATCAGATCGCGACCGGTTTCCGGATCCTTGTCCTTCCAGAACGGGCGGTCGACCATCACGAAGGTTTTCGACGATTGCATGTAGCGGGTGCGGTCCAGGGCCATCCACATCTTTTGTGAGAACAGGGTTTCGTCGCATTCGATCTGGGTGGTCAGCAGCCAGCTCTGGCAGGTGGTCAATACGGCGGCGTATTCGCGGGTGTCGCCCCAGTTGTCGGTGACGGCGAAACGGCCGCCCGGTGCGTGGGCAATCTTCTTCACGCCGGTGCGCGGCGCGCCGCTGTGCAGGGAGCTGAGGCTGGTGCCGGCCGGCCAGTGCGCGCAACGCTCCGGCACATGGCGCCAGATGCCTTGTGGCACCTGTTCCACGCCGCCGACCACCAGATGCTGGTGATCGTCGCAGTTGGTCATCACCACGCGGAAGATTTCCAGCATCGAGTTGGGGAAGTCCGAATCCCAGCCGCCGGTGCCGAAACCGACCTGGCCAAACACTTCGCGGTGATGGAACGACAGCTTGGCAAAGGCTTTGGACGTGGCGACAAAATCATAGAAGGTGCGGTCGTCCCACAGTGGCACCAGGGTGTTCCACAGTTCCTTGAGGCGCGGCACGTCGCGGTCGCGAATGGCTTGCTGGATATCCGAGAACTGCGAACCGGCTTCCAGGGCGTCGGCCCAGGCGTCAGCCACTTCCTGGAACAGCGCAGGAAGGTCCGACAGCTTCTGTGCGTAATGGGTCTGGCCTTCGAGGTCGATGACCGTGCTGCCCGATGCAGGCGTCAGCGGGTTGGGGAACGGTTTGGTTTCCAGGCCGAGCTTGTCGACGTAGTGATAGAACGCGGTGGACGACACCGGGAAGCGCATGCCACCCAGTTCGGCCACGATGCCTTCGGCGCCGTTGAAGGCCTGGGAACGCAGACGGCCACCCATTTTCGAGGCTTCGTAGACGACCGGTTTCAGCCCCAGTTTCATCAACTCATACGCGGCCACCAGACCGGCAATCCCGCCGCCGACAATCGCCACTTCGGCACCGTGATTGTGCTCGGGAATACTGCCCAGCCCGGCCGGGTGTTCGATCCAGTCGTCGAAGGCGAAGGGAAAGTCCGGGCCGAAAATGGTGATTGGTTTTTTACCGTCTGCAGGATGGCGATTGTTCTTGTTCATGGCTGACCTTGCTGGCGACCCGACGCGGAATGCGCATCTGAGTATAGGAAAAGATGCCAGCCATTCTAGAGAGCACAGAACACGTTAATAAGACGCAAAGTGTCGTCGTTTTGCCATTTTATTTGTCAATATGACGATATCGATGTACACACTGTCCACTGTGGGAGCGAGCTTGCTCGCGATAGCGCCAGTTCAGTCACCGATGAACCCAGGCCTGAAAAGTCAAACCGGCTGCCCCCGATCAATCTTGCTGCTCAAGATGATCGACGTCGTGGTCTTCTCCACCCCATCCACACTGCCAATCTGATCCAGCAACTGATCCAGCTGCTCCGGCGAATCGGTGCGCAACCACGCCACATAATCAAATTCGCCACTCACCGCGCACAACTGCTGTACCTGCGCCATCGCGCTCAGGCGGCGCAACACCTCCTTGCCGGAACGCGGTTGCACCGTGATCCCGACATACGCCTGCAACCCGCCGTCCACCACCCGCTGCCCGAGGCGCACGCCGTAGCCGGTGATCACTTTGGCCTTTTCCAGCCGCGCCAGGCGCGAGGTGACGGTGGTGCGGGCGATGCCCAGTTGCCGGGCGAGCATGGCCACGCTCTCACGGGCGTTGATCTGCAGGGCTGCAATCAGCTGGCGGTCGATTTCGTCGAGAACGGGTGGGCGAGTGTCAGGCAAAGGCTTATCTCCAGCGGCATGGATCAGTGCGCAAGCATGTTACAGGCAGATTCTGTACGACGCTCGCGACGGATCCCTGATCTGGCCTCAGTACCGTTCATGACATTTCTGCCTGCGACAAATTGCCATAAGTAACCAGTTAGTACATTATTCCGCCCTTGTCACAAATGGGGAAAATGTCCGACATGAACAATTCTGGGGCTGCCGCCGGCAGCAAATGGTTGCTGGCGGGGCTGGGTGTGCTGATTGCACTGATCGGGCTCGGCCTGGCGGGTGGCGGTGGCTATCTGATTGCGCTGGGTGGTAGTGGCTATTTCCTGCTGATGGGCCTGGCGATGCTGGTGTCCGGCCTGTTGATTGCCCGTCGCAAGCCGCTGGGCGCCTGGCTGTATGGTGTGGCGCTGGTCCTCACCGCGGTCTGGGCGGTATGGGATGCGGGTCTTGAATACTGGCCGCTGGTCTCGCGGGTGCTGACCTTCGCCGTGATCGGTCTGGTGGTGGCGCTGATCTATCCGACCCTGGTCCGCGCTTCGGGCGCGACCGGTGGGCGTGGCGCCTACGGCCTGGCCAGCATTCTGGGTGTGGGCGTTGTGGCGACGATGGCCTACATGTTCGTGCCGACCCACGTGGTCAAGGCCTCCGTTGAACCTGCGGTCACGCCGGTCCTGCCGGGCACCGAGCAGAAAGACTGGGCGCACTGGGGCAACACCACCGCCGGCAACCGCTTTGCCGCGCTGGACCAGATCAACAAGGGCAATATCGACAAGTTGCAGGTCGCCTGGACCTTCCGCACCGGCGATATCCCGCAAAGCACCGGTGCCGGCGCCGAAGACCAGAACACCCCGCTGCAAATCGGTGACACGGTCTACACCTGCACCGCCTACGGCAAAGTCTTCGCCCTGGATGCCGACACCGGCACCCAGCGCTGGAAGTTCGACCCGCAAGGCACCGCGCCCAACTGGCAGCGCTGCCGTGGCCTGGGCTACTCCGAAACCCCGGCGTCTTCGGACAATCAGCCAACCGCCTGTACGAAACGTCTGTTTCTGCCGACCGGCGATGCCCGTCTGATCGCCATCAACGCCGACACCGGCAAGCCCTGCGAAGAGTTCGGCAACAAAGGCACCGTCGACCTGACCACCGACATGGGCGAAGTGAAGCCCGGTTACTACCAGCAAACCTCGACCCCGCTGGTCGCAGGGGACGTGGTGATCGTCGGTGGCCGCGTGGCCGACAACTACTCCACCGGCGAACCGCCGGGCGTGGTGCGTGCCTACGACGTGCGCAGCGGTGAACTGGTGTGGGCGTGGGATCCGGGCAATCCGAACACCACCAAACGTCCGCCGGCCGGTGAGACTTACACCCGTGGCACGCCGAACGTGTGGTCGGCCATGTCCTACGACGCCAAGCTCGGTCTGGTCTACCTGCCGACCGGCAACGCAACGCCAGACTTCTTCGGCGGTCAACGCACCGAGTTCGACGACAAGTGGAGCTCGTCCATCGTCGCCATCGACGTGAAAACCGGTCAGGTGCGCTGGCACTTCCAGACCACTCACCACGACCTGTGGGACTTCGACCTGCCGGCGCAACCGCTGCTGTACGACGTGCCGGACGACAAGGGCGGCACCCAGCCAGCCCTGGCGCAAGTCACCAAGCAGGGCGAGATCTTCCTGCTCAACCGCGAAACCGGCGTGCCGATAGCCCGCGTCGAAGAGCGCCCGGTGCCACAAGGCAAGGTTCCCGGCGAACGCTATTCGCCAACCCAACCGTTCTCGGTCGACATGCCGTCAATCGGCAACAAGACCCTGACCGAGTCCGATATGTGGGGCGCCACGCCGTTTGACCAGTTGATGTGCCGCATCCAGTTCAAAGGCATGCGTCACGAAGGCGTCTACACCCCGCCGGGCATGGACCGCGCCCTGCAATTCCCGGGCTCGCTGGGCGGCATGAACTGGGGCAGTGTCTCGGTTGATCCGAACACCAATTACATGTTCGTCAACGACATGCGCCTGGGCCTAGCCAACTACATGATCCCGCGCGACAAGATCAAAGCCGGAGCCAGCGGCATTGAAATGGGCGTGGTGCCGCAGGAAGGCACACCGTTCGGTGCCATGCGCGAGCGCTTCCTCTCGGCGGTCGGCATTCCGTGCCAGAAACCACCGTTCGGCACCATGTCTGCCATCGACCTCAAGACCCACAAACTGATGTGGCAAGTCCCGGTCGGCACCGTACAGGACACCGGCCCGCTGGGCATCCGCATGCACCTGCCGATCCCGATCGGCATGCCGACCCTCGGCGCATCGCTCGCCACCCAGTCGGGCCTGCTGTTCTTCGCCGGCACCCAGGACTTCTACCTGCGCGCCTTCGACACCGGCAACGGCAACGAAATCTGGAAGTCGCGTTTGCCGGTGGGCAGCCAGTCCGGGCCGATGACCTACGTTTCACCGAAAACCGGCAGGCAGTACATCCTGCTGACGGTCGGCGGTGCGCGTCAGTCAACGGATCGTGGGGATTATGTGATTGCCTACGCTTTGCCCAAATAAGGTGGTGTAGGAGCGAGCTTGCTCGCGATGGGCGTGAACGATAACGCGTGCTGTCTGAATGGCCGCGGCGCGATCAAGTCCATCGCGAGCAAGCTCGCTCCTGCATTATTGATTGTGCGGGGCGACAGGATGGACAGCGACCGTCACTCGTAGTCGAATGCGAGTACGAAGGATCCGAGGCAATGGACATGACGACGAACCTGCCTGCCGCTGTACGCGACCGCGCATTGCAGATCGCCCATCACGAAATGGGGCACTACGTGGTGGCCCGCGCCCTGGGCTTTGAAACGGGCGGCGTGACCCTGACCGTGACCAGGGATTTGCGACACCAGGGCGGGGCTTCCATTACCCTGGTGCGCCCCATTTCGTCGATAGATGCCATGAAGGAACATCTGGAAGCCCGGATGATGGTGCTCCTGGCGGGCGCTATGGCGCAGACACTCGCTTCAAAATCTTCAACCGCAAAACACGTCGACAAGCTCAAAGCCACCGCCATCCTCAAAGGCGAGCAGGGGGCGGAACAGGACTACGCAAAAATCAGGGAGCTTCAGCATCTGCTGCGCAACATCGTCTACCCCGATACCGATCCAGCGTCGAACGAGCGCATAACGGCGGAGCTTAAAGCGATGACTGATCGGGTGTGGGGTCGGACGCAAAAAATCATCGAGGATCAGGCCGAGACGATTGCCGAATTGGCAGGGGCGCTGGTGGACGGTATGGCTCTTGTGGAGCAATGGGGGCGGGCGGCGGATACGTATGAGGTGGTGTTCACCGGGCCGATGCTGGAACGGCTGCGGGCCGTGCAGCCCATACCATCGTGATGTGCTTGGACTGAAGAGCCTGGCCCTATCAGTCCCAAAAAGGGAACGCTCGGTCCCTTTTTGGGAATTTTCAGGCTCTGTTTATTCTATTGATCTGCTTGTGCTCTCGTTTGAGCAGGTCTGCGCATCAACACCTTCACTACATCATCAATCACCGCTTTGCTCATCGTCGTCAGGTAGTGCGCGGCCCAGGCGTGACGGTCGGAGTCTTGAGCGTAGGCGGCGTCCACGGTGAGAGACTTGGCGAGGTATAGCAGGTCGGAGGCTTGGGCCAGGGCGTCGGTGATGGGGACATCGCGGCAGACGTGGAACAAGGGTTGATCCGAGAGATACAGGAAGGGGGTGAAGCCGACGGTTTTTAGTTCTGAAATTGCAGATGCATCTGTTTTAGTCATGGTGTCACTCCAAGGTTCGAGGAGCTGTCACGTTCGTTTCCAAGCGAATGGGTGGCAGCTGTACGCAGGTTGGAAAACCGGGAACCAAGGAACCGGCACGCCCGAAGGCGTCCCACGCACAGCTGCCATGACACACGATTGCAGGCGTAAAAACGCCTGTTGTCATGATTGCGCGCTGTTGCGTTAAGGTTCGACGGGTTTCCAAGCCCGATCGCTGAATGCTCAGCGACGTCCGGAGACTATCCCGTCAAAGAAAAGCGCAACAAGGCGGCAAAGTGCCCAACAGCAAGATTCGGAGTTTGCCTACAAGGTCCTAAGGCGTCATCCGATATTTCGACACCCTCAGTAAACGAAGGCTGGCGCGACGAGCGATTTTCCAGGTCAGTGCATCCTTTGAGTCGTTGCGCCAAACGCCTGGTTCCTGCGTTGTCATGAGGCCGCCCCGCCAGTAACCATCGCTAACAATTGACAGGGGATTCAGGGTGGTTGGGCACCGCTGAAGCTCATACATTTATTCCCTTTAAAGTTATGGCGCAGCGCGATTCTGCTGATTGGCGGTGATGAAACCGGCCAGGAGCGTTGGTATGCGGAACACGTGCCACTGGCCGAGCGTCTCTACGACGAGCACTTGGAAACATTGATGAAAGAGGGCTATGACAATGGCTAAAAAATTTGCTGATTTGGTGGCACGTCGCTCTCCAGAGTCTCAAGCGCGTGTCGAGGCTTTGCATCAGAAGCTACGAGCTCAAATGCCGTTGCACGAGTTGCGCCAGGCGCAAGCGTTGAGTCAGGACACACTGGCCAGGACACTGCATGTCAACCAGGCGGCGATCTCCAAGATGGAGCGGCGAACGGACATGTACATCAGTACTTTGCGCAACTACATCCGCGCCATGGCTGGCGAGCTGGAAATCATCGCCACTTTCCCCGAGGGCCAGGTGAAGATCGAGAACTTTGCCAATTGAGACGATAAAAACGTCTCTATAAAAACCGATCAGCCAGACACGCAAAAGCCGCGCAATGCGCGGCTTTTTTGTTTGGTGGGCCCACACGGACTTGAACCGTGGACCAAAGGATTATGAGTTGCTGGGAGTAATGATATGCCTAAAGAAACCGTTCGTAACTGAACGAAGTTTGGCATAGCTGGAACCCCCATAATTACAGGCCTCACGCGTATTCTAACGAAGCTTGCAGAAGCTGAGCACTGTACCTCAGTCGTACCTCTTTGGCACCAATCAACGCAGCAGCATCATTTGACGATCAAATAAGTCGAAGCGAACCAGATAGAATCCTTTCCATTGATTTTCTTGTCTTTTGGGATGCCTTCTCCGGTGTCGAAACTACACGCGACCTCGGATTTATCTCCGTTGGCATTCTTCGGTTCAGTACCATTTGAATCTTTAGATTGAGCGCCGTTTGCATCATTAGAAGATAGTGCTGAGAAGGTTATGTAGTAAACTCCAGCTTCTTGAACAGGTAAGAAAAAGTTCAAGTTGCGCTCGGAAGAAACCGGAACTCGGATGTCATGAAAAGTGGTGTTGGGGATTTTTGAGTCGTCGGATATTTTTTCATATAACGCAGGAGTGAATCGTTTTACAGACTTTGCTCTACCCTCTGGGCTGAACGCTAACTGACTAACCGAAAGTGAGTCTTTGCATAATTTAAAGTAAATGGCCTCGCTGCTGCTATTTTTTATTGAGACTGTGGGGTTTAGATAAAATCCTTTAGATGCTTTTGTTTGAGTTACCTTGATGTCTAGAAAGGTAGCCTCAGTATCTTTGATTCGCTTCTGAATTTCCGCTAGCTCTGCAACAGCTCTACTTCTCTGTTGAAGCGCGTCAAAGGTATAACATCCCCAAAGGAGTGTGACTAATGCACATGTGGCGATGACTACATTATTATAAGCCTGATGGCCATTCATCAGGCGTGTTAATAAAGTAGATACTTTCGCCCAAAAATACCAGAGAATTATGGCGAGCAGAAAGAATCCTACGATATACCAAATCAGTGAGCTGATAGATTGGTACATATTTTTCACCTAGTAGAATAGCGAGGGTCGCCATCTAACGGGAAATCGTCAGACTTAGGTCTTTCTTTTTCGACAAAGCTTTTATTCTGTTTAGATACGCCCACCCACAATTTCTTTTTTACATCAGTTAAATCTACATTTTGCTTTACAGCTGGGAGGTTTTTTTCTACAAGCGGCTTTACTTCTTCGCAGATTTTGCTTAGCGCAGGGTCTGCAAAGGCAATGCTTTGATCAAACAAAAGAGCAACTCCCATTAAGAAAGCAACCCCTGCCCGAGCAGATTGGGTTTTTAGCCCATACCAAAGATCGCCAGGAGAAGTAATAACTTGTTGAGAAGTTAGTAGGAGGAGCCCTTGCTTATCAAATTCAGACATAAAAGAAAGAATTTGATCTAGAGTAAGGCCGTCGGCAATATCTTCTTTAATCTGGCCTGCATCGGACTGTCCAATCGCAACAGACAGCACCTGCAATCTGTCCATCAACTCAGAAAGATTTTTTAGGGAGTGATGGCTTAGAGAGCCTTCCTGATTGACCCGAAGACTACTAAAGTAAGTCTTGTCACTGATGAAAAATGAGCTAAGCCAGTGGTGGATTTCTTTTGAGTTTTCCCCAAGTGAGAAAACAGCTTGGTAAGCATTGAAGCTTTTGGCTAGGGTGACGGGGATTTTGTCGCGCTCAATCCTATCTCCCCAAGTCACTTCGCGTCTGACTTGGAAGCTCTCGTCGGGAGATAATGCTAACAAACTTGTGAATGCGTCAGAGCTGATGACTCCAGGGTAGATGTAGTCCCTAGATAGAGTGAACACTACATCGCCAACTTTCATGTCATTAACAAATGCAATGACTTGAGCGCGTGCGTTAATCGTTAGTGGTGTATTGAATTTATCACATGCGGAATAAATTTTCTCCCCGCTTGCTTCTTTCAATTCGTCTAACGCTTCTTGTTCAAGAAGGCTGCCGTCAAGATGCGCCATGGCAATAAAACCGTCATCAAGGAACGGTTCAATGAAGCGATACCTAGCTCCCGGACGCACCACCCAGCATTTTGATTTTAAATTAGTATGTTTTACAACTATGTCGTTAAGGTAAGCGTCGTCCATGCTGCTGTCTCGGTATCTTAAATTTTAAAAAAATGCAATGGTGGCAAATTTACATCGCGGGGCTGGTTTTGTCAATTTAATCCGGTTTTGGATTTTTTATCTGTTTTGTGTGCTCAATTGCGATTGCTCTAAATTTTATACCTAGGTTATTATAAAATTGTGCGTGTATTTGGTTTTATAATTAAAGCGGATTGCTTGCTATGGATTTCGTGTTGAATTCTGCGTTTTTAGTGATTTCGAAACAGCCTGCCTAGTGATGCTCAACTGTCTCGATATTTCGGACTGCTTAAGGCCCTTCTCGTGAAGTTGTATGATTTCATTATGTAGTGATGCAACTCTTCTGTGCGCATTTTTGTAGGCCTGTAAGCGTAACGCGGCCTCATCAATAAATTTTTGGTGCCGATCTGATTTTACTCTTCTAAGTTCTTCGTGAAATCGGTCTCGGAAACGATGGTCATTCCTATACTTTGAACTTTGCACGCTGGGGTTATGGTCATTGCAAAATCTCTGAGTCGCAGAACTTTTCTCTGGGTTATCGACGTTTCGTTCTGCGGCCTGCGATAGCTGCCAGCATAGTTCGCAGTATGGATAATGGCGATGATCAACTTGTTTTCTATGATTAAGTTGAGGTGAGCCTTTCTCTCCTGCTACTGCTATCTTTTTTGAGGGTCTTTTTGCTAGTGTGTGATATGAAACTTCTATAAGTGATTCGATATTCGCTATTAGCTCAGGGCATTTTTGATTTGAGCGTAATATGGTTTTAAAAAATCTACTCATTTCCGCCATTCTTCTGTTGTGCAGCCACTTAGAGAATGGGCCGTCGAACAGATGAGGTATGCCTAATTTATTCAATGATTCGGCTAGAGGTACGTCGACGTGCTTACTAAGTAAGCTCCAAATAGAATATTTCCTAGAGGCCACATTATATGAGCTGGTGCATTCCAGCACGAAGCCTCTGACGCCAGCCTCCAACTGTGGTGTCATTCCTTCTCGAACCATCATGTCGAGCAAAGCAGCATTGGAGTGGCATTTTTTTTTGTCAACCATGGTGACATATTTTAGTTCTTTCATGAAGAATCTCAAGGGTTACATTTCGGTTCAATTCGTTAACAACCGAAGGTGGAACAGATGCAGCTTCATGAAAAAGCAATTGAAGAGTCATTGGTCAGTCTATATGGGCCACTTCTGAGCCTGGCTCAACTGGCTGACCTTCTCCATCGAAGCCCTGATGGCCTTAGGATTGCTTTGCGTGGCCCACAGCCGTATGCAGAGCGAATTAATGAGGCTCGGGTTAAAATTGGGCGCCGGGTGTATTTCCGAACGGGCGGTATTGCGGCGTATTTGGCCAGCGCTGGCGCATGAGTATCAGGGCGATGAACTGGGCTTGGGGGCAACCGCTATCGCCCACGTCCAAACTGATTTTGATGGCTCTAGCTGATGCGGCTGACGATGAGGGCCTTTGCTGGCCGGGTATCAAAACCTTGGCCGCGAAATGCAGTGTTTCTGGAAGAACAGTGCAACGGACTGTCAAAACCTTTGTGGCTCAGGGGCTTTTACTCGTAGAGGAGCGCCGGAGACCAGATGGCAGGCAGACGTCAAACAGTTATCTACTCGCTTTGCAGCGGTACCCTGACAATATGTCACCCTCAACCTTAAGAACTCTAGGTAGCGGTGACACCGGTGACACCGGGGGGGTGACAAAGCTCCGTCAGGGCGGGTGTGACTCGGCTGTGTCACCCCAAGAACCACCACGTGAACACCTAAAGAAACCACTACAACCACGGGAGCTTTGCAACCAGAGTGCAGCAATAATTTTTCCACGAAAGTTATCTGCCATGGAACGGGAGTCGATTGTCAGTATGGCTCGTGCGATTCCTGTCGAAGATTTACAGCAGTTAGTGGATGAATTGGCAAGCGCGTTGGCATCGGAAAGTACAATCCGGACGACGCCTCTTCGCTGGTTTCAAGGGGTTTTGAGACGTTATGAACGCGGTGAGTTTGTGGCTGCTGGTGCAATTGAAACTGCTAAGCGACGTTTGCAAAAGGAAAAATTAAAAGAGTCAGAAGTTATTTCGTCAGCACAAATAATTACGGCGGGTGCGGAACCTAAACATCGACGTCTGCGGCAGGTACTATCTACAAAGAAGTGACGTCAATAAATATAGTTCTGTCACATCTAATGCTGAGAGCGGGTTTTTTCGATGTCGGCTGAGCGAGGCAATAAATAGGATTATGCACCAAAAAATTGGTTGAATGTTTTTTGTTGTATCAAGAAATACTCTTCCAGAACCTTGAAAGGTTTAGTGTCCATTAATTTTCCGGCTGTGAGTTTTTTTGTCGTAAAAAAGCTAATCATTTGCTATGGCGGTACAGATTTCTCACGCATAAGAGGCTTAAGAAGTGCGTAACAAGAAAGTCAGTGAGAATCAGCGTTGTGCAATGCGATTTAGTGTGATTCAAAGCGATTTAATGCGATTTAATGCGATTTAATGCGATTTAATGCGACTCAGTGCTTTGTGTTTAAAATTGTCTTCTAGTCGCACTCAATCGCGCGAAACTAGACGGCAAGATGTGTGTTGTACGGGTGCGGACTTCGCTCTCTCCCTTCCAACACCTTGCCTTATTCGCCTTCGGCTCGACGGAATTTTGCTTCACAAAGCTAACTGAAAGAATCCACATCCAGGAGCAAAGGAGGCCCACATGGCCGGCACTGAGGCACCGAAAGGGAATGCTCGACGTCGCGGTAAGCCTATTGAGGTTTGGGTGACAGATGCGGAAAAAGCAGGGATTTCCAAACTTGCTGTACAGACAGGCTTGTCAAGGTCAGCCTACCTAAGGAATGTTGGGTTGAACTGTCCAGTCCGGTCAGTTGTGGACTTGGGTGCGGTTTCTGACCTTGCGAAAGTAAATGGTGATCTTGGTCGCGTAGCCGGGCTTCTGAAACTATGGCTAGCGGATATGCGCGATGTCGGGGTAAGTTCACACGATGTTGCTGCGATGATGAGGGATTTTCGAACTCTTCAATCACAAATTACTGCCATCATGTCGATGATCGTTTATCAAAAAACTAGTGTTTAGGAATTTCCTTGCTGATTGGCATTAAAGTAATTGCGTTTGCAATCGCGGATAATGATTTTTGCAGCTCTGCCTTTGTTTTTTTTGAACGAGCCTTCTCAAAGGCAAGAGTGATTTGTCGGCGTATTATAGGAAGTTCCTCGTAACTCATCTCGCGCAAAATTTCTCTAAGAGTTTTGTACGCGAATTCTGGATATTTTGCGTATGTTGCCACCATAAAATTCTCATGGCTCCAGTCTCTCATTTGTTGGTCCCTTGCTTGGGTGTTGTGAGTTCTGCCGTTCGAGTTACTTTGGCTGACCATCATCAGGTCAGCCCGAAACAACAAAATCTGTACTAACGAAAATATCACCTCACGATTTTATCAAGTCGTTGTACTAAATCTTCTGCGCGCAGATGAGTGTAGCGCTTGAGCATCTGCATGGATTTGTGTCCGCTAATGGCGGATACCTCCTGATCCGAAAGGCCGCCCTCGACAAGGCGGCTTACAGCTTCATGGCGCAGGTCGTGAAATCTAAAGTCCGGTAGTTTCAGTTTTTTCTTTAGCTGCCCCCAAATTTTGGTGAAGGAGTACGGCCTGCGTTTTCCGTCCTTTCCCGGTTCACCAAAAAACACAAGATTGCAGTCGATCGGACGCACCGGGTTATTCATCGCAGCGTGGAATACCTCTGTGGCTTTCTTGCTCAGTGGAACGGTTCGGGATGCGTCGTTCTTGGTGTCTGAGAGCCGTACTATGCGCTTAGCCAGATCCACCTGAGGCCGTTGCAAGGAAGAGATCTCAGACGAGCGCATACCCGTTTCCAAGGCGATGCGCACAATCCATCCCAGCATTGGGTTGCTATGCGCGTTCACCGCCGCCAGTAAACGCCTTTCTTCGTCTGGCGAAAGGCGGCGGTCTCTTCCGTCACCGGGACTTGGCTTACGTATGTTCAGTACAGGGTTGAACGTAAGTCCTAACCCCCACTCCTGAATCGCCACGGTGTACAGGTGGCTCAACAGCGCCAATTCGAGGCGAACGGTATTGTTACTGATGTTTCCACCGCGTCCCGGTTCGCTGAGGCGCTTGTCGCGGTATCCAGCGATGATTTCAGCGGAGAGGGCGGCAAGGGAGTATTTGCCGAGGTGCTCGATCAGTTTCTTGGCTTTGTTGATCTCGCCACGCTGGGTTGTGGGCTTTTTGGTAGGAGTGATGTCGCTGAGATAGCGTTTTAAGGCGGACTCCAGCGTCATGCGCTCGGAGCCGCTGCGCTGGATGTACACACCTCGTACCATTTCGTCTTCGGTTCGCCTAGACCAGTCCTCCGCATCACGTTTGGTGCGGAAGGTTTTGGCGACGGTGGGCCAGCCAGTTTTACGAATTAGTGCCTTCCAGGTGCCGGAAGAAGTTTTGACGAGAGTAGCCATGAGAGGGTGCTCCTAGGCGGCTGGCGAACCAGCACTGTACCTAATTTGTACCCATGGACCATAGGACTGTATCTGCGGTGGTCCATCCAGAAACACGAAAGCCGCGCAATGCGCGGCTTTGAGTATGGTGGGCCCACACGGACTTGAACCGTGGACCAAAGGATTATGAGTCCTCTGCTCTAACCAACTGAGCTATAGGCCCTCAGTAGGTCGCGGATTATAGCGACGGTTTCGCGGCTGTGCTATCCGAAAAAGCCATTACGGTTGTACGAAGAAACGTCGCGGCGAATTCGTCGGGGGGCAAGGGCAGGCTGACAATGTAGCCCTGGATCTGTTCGCAGCCCTCGGCGGCGAGGAATTGCTGTTGCGCCTGGGTCTCGACGCCTTCGGCAATCACGGTGAATTGCATGCTGCGCCCGAGGGCGATGATGGCGCGTACGATTGCCGCATCGTGGGGATCGTCCGGCAGGCCGCGGACGAAGGACTGGTCGATCTTGAGGATGTCCAGCGGCAGGCGCTTGAGGTAACTCAGGGACGAGTAGCCGGTGCCGAAGTCATCGATGGCCAGTTGCACGCCCAGATGTTTGAGTTGATGCAGCACCGCCAGCGCTTCTTCGGCCTGGCTCATGATGAAGTTTTCGGTGATTTCCAGTTGCAGGAATCCGGGGTTGAGGCCGTTGTCCTTGAGCAACTGTTCGATGCGGCCCAGCAGGTTGGGCTGGCGCAATTGGGCGCCGGCAAGGTTGACCGACAGCGGGCCGGGGCTTTCGTACAGCCGGTGCCACTCGGCCATCTGCCGGCAGGCGGTTTCCAGGACCCAGTCGCCGATTTGCAGGATCATGCCGTTTTCTTCAGCCAGCGGGATGAAGTGTTCCCGCGGCACGTCGCCAAAGGTCGGGTGGCGCCAGCGGATCAGGGCTTCGGCGCCGACCAGGCTGTAGTCGACGAGGCTGATTTTCGGTTGGTAGCACAGGTGCAACTCGTTGCGTTCGATGGCGCGGCGCAGTTCGTGTTCCAGCGCCACGCGTTCGCTGGCCTGGGCGGTGAGGTCGCGGGTGTAGCTTTCGACGCGGTTGCGGCCCTTGGCTTTGGAGCGGTACATCGCTGCGTCGGCGTTCTTGATCAGCGTGGCAACATCGCAGCCATCCTTGGGATAGAGGCTGGTACCGATGCTGGAGCTGATGAAAAACTCGTGTTCGCCGGCCTGGAACGGCGCGGCGAAACAATTGAGCAATTTGGTGGCGATGTTGTCGGCATCACTGGGTTGTTGCAGGCCCGGCAGCAGGATAATGAACTCGTCACCGCCCAGGCGTGCCACGGTGTCGATGTCCCGCAACTGCTCCTTGAGACGTACGGCAATGCCCTTGAGCAGCAGGTCGCCCACCGGGTGGCCGAGGCTGTCGTTGATGTGCTTGAAGCGGTCAAGGTCAAGGAACAGCACGGCGCCCTGGCCGCCGTTCTCCTGCTGGTTGTTGAGTGCCATCAGCAAGCGGTTTTCGAACAGCGTGCGGTTCGGCAGGCCGGTCAGCGGGTCGTGGTGCGCCTGGTAGTCGAGCTTGGCCTGGGCATGCTTGAGGCTGGAGATGTCGGCGAATACCGCGACAAAGTGGGTGATGAATTTGTCGCGGTTGCGCACGGCACTGATGGTCAGCCAGCTCGGGTACAGCTCGCCATTTTTGCGCCGATTGGAAATCTCGCCCTGCCAGTGACCTTCGGCAGTCAATTGATGCCACATGGCCGCGTAGAACGCGCTGTCATGCAAGCCCGAAGCGAGCAGCCGTGGCGTGTGGCCCAGCGCTTCGCTTTCGCTGTAACCGGTGATTTCGGTGAAGGCACGGTTGACCGCGCTGATGTGCTGTTGGGTGTCGGTGATCAACACGCCTTCGGCGGTGCTTTCGAACACGGTCGCGGCTTGTTGCAGTTTTTCCTGCATCAGGTGCCGCTCGGTGATGTCCCGGGCGATGGTCAGCATGCAGTCGTCATCGCCGATCGGCAGCGGACGGCTGGACACCTCACAGAGACGGATCTGCCCGTCGCTGCGGCGGATATGGCAACTGAAGTCGCGGACAAAACCGTCCCGATGCAGCAGGTCGAGCATTTGTTTACGTTCATTGAGATTGACCCAGATCCCCAGGTCCAGCACCGAGCGATCCACCGACATGGCGCTGTTGAATCCGGTGATGCGACTGAAACCCTCGTTGACCTCCAACAGCAAGCCGTCACTTTGCCGCGACAGCAACAGGCCGTCGGGGGACGCATGGAAAGCCTTGGCGAACTTTTCTTCGGACGTTTGCAGTTGTTGCTGGGTTTCCTTGAGCTGTGTGATGTCTCGCACCACGACCACCAGTGCCGGTGTCATGTCGAGGTCGAACGGTTCAGCGGAGATCAGCCCGGTGAACACCTGGCCGTTGCTGCGACGAAAGGGCATTTCCAGGTTGCGGATGCTGCCGGCCTGCAAGCGTTGCAACAGACCCGGCCCAACGCCGGGAATCCCCCAGATGTTCAGGTCGGTGGCGGTCAGTCCAATGACGTCCTCGGCCTTGAGGCCGATCTGTTCTTCGAACGCTTCGTTGACCTCCAGCAGGCAACCGTCGCTCAGGCGGGCGATCACCAGAATGTCAGGGCATTGCTGGAACACGGAAGCGAATTTCTGTTCCGACAGGCGCAGCGCTTCTTCGGTGCGCTTGGCGTCGGTGATGTCGATCATCAGCCCGCGCATCACCGGCTCATGTCCGTGTTCGATCAGGCTGACGATGTCGCGCACCCACAGGCAGCGCCCGTCGGCGGTGATCACCCGGTAATCGAGGCTGTGATCGCGCCCGGCCAGCACTTCGTGATCGCAGAAAGTCTGGGCACGAATCAGGTCGGCGGGGTGAATGATGTTGCGCCAGAAGCCCGGAATCAGCCAATGGGAGAGGGGATAGCCCAGGAGATCTTCGGCGTGGGGCGATACATAACTGTAGGTGTAGTCGGTGACCCTTGCCTCCCAGGCGATGGCCGACAGGCTCTCTACCAGGCCACGGTAGTGGTACTCGCTGCTGCGCAGTTCCTGTTCGAGATCGACCCGGCGGGCGATTTCCGAACTCAAGCGGCGGTTGATGCGGATAACCGTCGCCAGCACCAGGGTCAGCAACAGCAATCCGGGCAGGCCATACATCAGCAGGTCATTCCAGAATGTCCGATGATCGATGACGTTACCGACCCAATGCTCCTGAATGGCGCTGATTTCGGCGGGGCTCATGTCCGCCAGGACTTTGTCGAGAATGCCGACGAGGATTGCGTTGTCGCGGGGTACTGCCATGGCCAGTTGATAGCGATAGGGGGTTTCACCGCTGACATACAAGCCGTCGAGCTTGAGCTGACGCAGGCTCCAGACGCTGGACGCCAGATCGCCCACCACCGCATCCACTGCACCGGTGGCCAGCGCCTGTAACGCCGAGCTGACGTTGGGCATCGCCACCAGGTTCAGGTCGGGATTGTGGGTTCGCAGCAGTTCGTGGGGGGCGTAGTTTTCCACCACGGCGATTTTCAGGCCATACAGGTCTTGCAATTTGTGTGGCTGGGCGCCCCTGACATGGGCCAGGATGACGATCGGAAAATCCAGATAGGGGCGGGTGAACGACAGGTATTTCTGGCGTTCCGGGGTCGACATGATGCCCGGCAGCAGGTCGATTTTGCCCTTTTTGGCTTGTTCCAGGACGGCGGTCCAGCTCACCGGCTCGATGGGCGTGAGCCGGGTTTTCAGCCTTTGGCGAATGACCTCGATGTAATCCGCGGCAAGGCCCTGGTAGCGGCCCTCATCGTCGCGAAATTCGAAGGGCGGCCACGATGCATCGACACCCAGGCGCAAGTCCGGGTGAGCCGCCAGCCAGCTACGTTCATCCTCAGTTAGAGTCAGCGCGCCAGCCGTTGCGGTCCAGGTCATCAGCGACAGCAAAAAAAGCACGGTCGGCAGTCTGGGCATAACGGTCTCGTTATGGCTCTTGGGAATGTTTCGAGTGTAGACGGGCTATAGGGCGGAGGGGGAGGTGTGGAGATATTAATCTGCCATAAAACAAAACCCCCGGCCTGGGCCGGGGGTTTTGTGATCACTCGTCGAGGAAGGAGCGCAGATGCTCGCTTCTCGTCGGGTGGCGCAGCTTGCGCAGCGCCTTGGCTTCGATCTGACGAATCCGCTCACGGGTCACGTCAAACTGTTTACCAACCTCTTCGAGGGTGTGGTCGGTATTCATGTCGATACCGAAACGCATGCGCAGTACCTTGGCTTCACGGGCAGTGAGGCCGGACAGCACTTCGCGAGTCGCTTCTTTAAGGCTCTCAACGGTTGCAACATCGATTGGCGACTGCATGGTCGAGTCTTCGATGAAGTCACCCAGATGGGAGTCTTCGTCATCACCGATCGGGGTTTCCATGGAGATCGGCTCTTTAGCGATCTTCAATACCTTGCGGATCTTGTCCTCAGGCATTTCCATGCGTTCGCCCAGCTCTTCCGGGGTCGGTTCGCGACCCATTTCCTGCAGCATCTGCCGGGAAATGCGGTTGAGCTTGTTGATCGTCTCGATCATGTGCACCGGAATACGGATGGTGCGGGCCTGGTCGGCGATCGAGCGAGTGATCGCCTGACGGATCCACCAGGTGGCATAAGTCGAGAACTTGTAGCCGCGACGGTATTCGAACTTGTCTACCGCTTTCATCAAGCCGATGTTGCCTTCCTGGATCAGATCGAGGAATTGCAGGCCACGGTTGGTGTACTTCTTGGCGATCGAGATCACCAGACGCAAGTTGGCTTCAACCATCTCTTTCTTCGCGCGGCGGGCCTTGGCCTCACCGATCGACATGCGACGGTTGATGTCCTTGATCTCGGCGATGGTCAAACCTGTTTCGGTTTCCAGCGCAGTCAGCTTCTGCTGGCAACGGACGATGTCCGGCTGCAGGCGGCCAATGGCTTCAGCGTATTTGCTTTTGCCTTTGGCCAGGGCGTCACTCCAGCTTTCGTCGACTTCGTTGCCCGGGAACTGGCGCAGGAAGTCTGCACGCGGCATGCGCGCATCACGAACGCAGAGCTGCATGATTGCACGCTCTTGCTGACGCAGGCGATCCAGGGCGCTGCGAACACGCTCGACCAGGGCTTCGAATTGCTTCGGCACCAGTTTGATCGGCATGAACAGGTCGGCCAGGGCCAGCAACTCGGCAATCGCTGCCTTGTTGTGACGACCGTGCTTTTTCAGCGCCTTGCGGGTGATTTCCATCTGATCGGCCACGGCGCCAAAACGCTGGGCGGCGATGATCGGATCCGGACCGCTTTCGGCTTCTTCCTCGTCATCCGAGGCTTCACCGTCTTCGTCGTCGGTGTCGTCATCCGCCTTGACGGCTTTCGCGTCAATCGGTGGCGGCACTTCTGCCGCAGGCGGCGCGATGCCGTCATCCGGGTCGATATAACCGCTCAGGACGTCGGACAGGCGGCCACCTTCGGTGGTGACGCGGGTGTACTCGGAGAGAATATGATCAACCGTGCCAGGGAAGTGCGCGATGGCGCTCATCACCTCACGGATGCCCTCTTCAATACGCTTGGCGATTTCAATTTCGCCTTCACGCGTGAGGAGCTCCACCGTACCCATTTCGCGCATGTACATGCGCACCGGGTCGGTAGTGCGACCAATGTCGGTCTCGACCGCAGCCAACGCTGCAGCGGCCTCTTCGGCTGCGGCTTCGTCGGTATCGGCGTCGGCCAGCATAAGGGAATCCTTATCTGGCGCAACCTCGAATACGTTGATCCCCATGTCATTGATCATGCGGATGATGTCTTCCACCTGTTCCGGATCTGAAATATCCTCCGGCAGGTGGTCGTTGACCTCCGCGTAAGTCAGGTAGCCCTGCTCACGACCAAGTGTGATCAACTCTTTGATACGAGACTGCTGTTGCGCTTTTCCGGACATAACACCCTATCCACTGAAGGTCTTGGCGGGCAAAAAACAAGCCGAGGATTATACCTGAGCTATGACCTCACGCGCCAGTTGAGGTCGGGTTTGATGCGGAAACATTGCGACTTAAAAGGTCGCGCAGTTGGTTTTTCTCTTCGGTGCTCAATTCACTTTGACGTGCTTTTCGAAGAAGTTGTTCCAGGTTTCGCTCGCGTTGGCGGGCTGACAAGCTAGTAATGGTGTCGAAAAACTGTTGTTCAAGGTTGTCTCCATCAATCAGCCATTCCTTTTCCGCCAGGGCCTTGAGCAAGCGGCCCTGCTCTGTGCCGTGCCAGCGGGCAATCAGCTGAATTGAGTTTAGCTTGGGATTCTTCTGCACGGCTTCGAGCAGCGCCACCAGCAATTGTGTGTTGGTGTGATCCTCGGCGGCGAAGTGCCCGGCATCCTCGACTTTTTCGGCCAGTTGCGGGTGATGCAGCAGCGTGCGCAAGGCGGCGAGGGTCGGCGGTTCTACGGCGGCGGGCACCCGTGGCGCGCGGGGTTGATCGCGATCACCGCCCCGTTTGCCATTCTTGTCCCACGGTTTCTTGTCCCATTTCTTGCCTCCTGCACCGGGTTTCTTTGGCGTCCATTCCTGCTGCGGCACATACATGTCCTGTGCCTGCGGCTGATGATAGTCGCTGTAGTCGGGCATCGCGTCGTAATCGATGCCCGGATCGTAGGCCGGCGGTGCTTCCTGCGGGGCGCTTTGTGCCAGCTGGCTCACCGCTTCGCCGCTCAGGCCGGTGATTTCGCTCAGGCGCTGACGCATCAGGGTGCGCAGGTTGGCGCCAGGGACTTTGTCGATCAGCGGTGCGGCGAGGGTGGCCATGTGGGCCTTGCCCTCGAGCGAGCGCGGGTCGGCTTCTTCCGTTAATTGCTGGAAGAAGTAATCGGCCAGCGGTTGTGCATGCTGGTTGATCCGTGCGCGGAAGGCGTCGGTGCCTTCGGAGCGGACCAGGGTGTCCGGATCCTCGCCCTCGGGCAGGAACAGAAAACGTGCACGGCGACCGTCCTGCAAGCTCGAAAGTGTTGCCTCCAGTGCTCGCCATGCCGCATTGCGACCAGCCTGATCGCCGTCGAAGCAGAACAGCACGCTGGGCACGACGCGAAACAGCCGCTTGAGGTGCTCTTCGCTGGTGGCGGTACCCAAGGTCGCGACGGCATTGCGCAGGCCTTGTTGGGCCAGGGCAATGACGTCCATGTAGCCCTCGACGACGATGATCTCGTCGAGGTTGCGGTTGGTCTTGCGCGCTTCGTACAGGCCGTAGAGTTCCTGGCCCTTATGGAATACCGGGGTTTCCGGGGAGTTGAGGTACTTCGGCTTGTCGTCGCCCAATACCCGGCCGCCAAAGGCGATGACGCGCCCGCGGCTGTCGCGGATCGGGAACATCACCCGGTCGCGGAAACGGTCGTAACGTTTGCCGCTTTCGGCGTTTTCGATCAGCAGGCCGGCATCGATCATGGCTTTTTGTTGCAGGGTATCGCTGCTCAAGTGCTTGAACAGGTTGTCCCAGCCGGGCGGTGCAAAGCCCAGGCCGAAGTCCCGGGCGATTTCGCCGGTCAGCCCGCGACCTTTCAGGTAGTCCACGGCGGCCTTGCGCGATGGATGGCTTTTCAAGGCCTGGCGATAAAAGTCGGCGGCGGCGCTGAGCAGCGGATACAGCGGCGAATCGGTCGGCTGCCGCGGCTTGTGCGGGCGGCCGCTTTCTTCGCGGGGGATTTCCATGCCGGCGGCTTTGGCCAGTTCTTCGACCGCCTGGACGAAATCCAGGTTGTCGTGGTCCATGATGAAGCCGAGGGCGTTGCCGCCAGCGCCGCAGCCGAAGCAGTAATAGAACTGCTTGTCGGGGCTGACGCTGAACGAGGGTGTCTTTTCCTTGTGGAACGGGCAGCAGGCGGTGTGGTTCTTGCCGGCTTTTTTCAATTGCAGGCGCGAGCTGACCACATCGACGATGTCGGTGCGGTTCAGAAGGTCGTCAATGAAGCTCTGGGGAATTAGCCCGGCCATGGCGTTCTCGTCATCTGCGCTGAAAGGAGCCCGAAACGTACGGCGACCGAACGCGGGCATTGATTGAGGCGCGCAAAGTATGCGGCTCGACCAGTGTCGTCTGCGAAATCGCTGTCGGGAAGTGTATCTGCCGAAAATCCACTGACGTTAATGCCATTCAGTATTCGACTGTTTGAATGTGTTGCGCTGAATCCGCTGCGGCCAATCACAGGCCTCGGATAGCTCATCATTCGGCACGCAAGCAGGTGCCTTGGGCTGATCGTCGTGAGAGGAATCAGTGGGTGTGCTCGTCAGTAGCCTTGAAAGGCTCGTCAGAAAAGACGTGCACCGCTGGCAAAAGAGCCAGGTCTGACGCGGTGAAGCAGATTTGTCTCGGTCGCGTCTGCGGCTTCGACAGTGAAGCATCAAGCGTTTTACGCAAATGCCATAAGCCCGGCTGAGGGCCGGGCTTGGCAGAAGCTTGCTACGGTCGTCTGTGTATTAGTACAGACGAACGGCGCGGCGCTGTTCGCGCTGAACTTTCTTGGCGTGACGCTTAACAGCAGCAGCTGCTTTGCGCTTACGCTCAGAAGTTGGCTTCTCGTAAAATTCGCGGCTACGAACTTCAGCCAGTACACCGGCTTTTTCGCAGGAGCGCTTGAAACGACGCAGAGCTACGTCGAAGGGTTCGTTCTCTTTTACTTTGACGGCTGGCATCCAGAGCTACCTTCATTCATTACCGGGGTCAACATCCTCGCGGCAAAAGAGCACTTGAAGACGTCGGTTTTTAAGGGTTGCGGATGTTAACCCCTCATCGCTCGGAATGCAAAGCCTCTGATCGAAAACCGCTGGTCGGGGCATCCCGCGACGACTATTATGCGCGCCTTCGAATTCAGCCTAAACAAGGCGCAAACCCATGCTAGTACTGGGATTAGAAACCTCCTGCGACGAAACCGGCGTCGCATTATATGACAGTGAACGCGGGCTGTTGGCCGATGCGCTTTTCAGTCAGATCGACCTGCACCGCGCCTATGGTGGCGTGGTGCCAGAGCTGGCTTCGCGCGATCACGTCAAACGCATGCTGCCCTTGATTCGTCAGGTGTTGGCCGAGGCCGACTGCGTGCCGACCGAGATCGACGCCATCGCCTATACCGCGGGTCCTGGCCTGGTCGGTGCCTTGCTGGTGGGGGCTTCCTGCGCCCAGGCGCTGGCCTTTGCCTGGGGCATTCCGGCCCTCGGCGTACACCACATGGAAGGCCACTTGCTGGCACCGATGCTGGAGTCGCAACCGCCGGAATTCCCGTTCGTCGCTTTGTTGGTCTCCGGTGGTCATACGCAGCTGGTTCAGGTCGACGGAATTGGTCAGTACACGCTCTTGGGCGAGACCCTGGATGATGCGGCCGGCGAAGCTTTCGACAAGACGGCCAAGATGATGGGGCTCAATTATCCGGGGGGACCTGAGATCGCTCGCCTTGCAGAGCAGGGTGTTGCAGGGCGTTTCGTCTTCCCGCGTCCGATGTGCGACCGCCCGGGCCTGGATTTCAGCTTCAGTGGCCTGAAAACCTTTGCGTTGAATACCTGGCAACAATGCGTCAGTGCCGGGGACGACGGCGAGCAAGCCCAATGCGACATCGCACTGGCGTTCCAGCAGGCCGTGGTGGAGACTTTGACCATCAAGTGCAAGCGTGCCCTTAAAGCCGCCGGCATGAAGCGCCTGGTGATCGCCGGGGGCGTCAGTGCCAACAAGGCGTTGCGCACTTCTCTGGAGAAAATGCTCGGCGATATGAAGGGCGATGTGTTTTATGCCCGTCCGCAGTTCTGTACCGATAACGGCGCGATGATCGCCTTTGCCGGCTGCCAGCGCTTGCAGGCTGGTCAGCAGGAAAGCCTGGCGATCAGTGTGCAGGCACGCTGGCCGATGGAGCAGTTGTCGGCGTTGTGATGAGCGGTGCTCATGTCCGGCCGCTAGAAATGCCGTTCGCGCCCGGCAAACAGGTCGCGTAGATTGCCGCGATGGCGCCAGACGATCAGCCCGGTGAGCGTGCTCATGGGTAGCAGGGCCGCTGGTTCTTGCCAGGCCAGCAACGGCAGGGTCAGCGGCGTGGCGATCAGGGCGGCCAGGGAGCTGGTGCGGGTCAGGTAGAACGTCAAGAGCCAGGCGCAGACCGCCAGAAGGGCGGCGGGCGGATACAGCCCCAGCAACATGCCGGCAGCGGTGGCGACACCCTTGCCGCCGCGAAAGCGGAAGTACAGCGGAAACAGGTGGCCGATGACGGCATAGACGCCGATCCAGGCTTGCTCCTGCTGCGAAAGGCCCGCAAGGCGCGCTATCAGTACCGGCAGCAGGCCTTTGCAAAGGTCGCCGAGCAGGGTCAGGATGGCGAGTTTCTTGCCGGCCAGGCGCAACATGTTGGTGGCGCCGGCATTGCCCGAGCCACTCATTCGCGGATCGGGGTTACCGGTCAGGCGGCTGAGCAAAATGGCAAAGGACAGAGAGCCGAGCAGGTAGGCGAGGATCGCCAATAACCAAAACATGCTAACTATTCCGGGCGAGGAAGCCCTGATTCTAACGGCGCATTGCGCCCTTGTCGTGTAGCGGAGAGAAGTGCTTGGACAGAGTGTTTATCGAGGGCCTGGAAGTCGACACGGTGATTGGTGCCTACGACTGGGAGCGAGGCATCCGACAGTGCTTGCGTCTTGACCTGAGCTTCGCCTGGGATAATCGCCCGGCCGCGGCCGGTGATGACCTGACCCTGGCGCTCGACTACGCCAGTGTTTCCTCGCGCATCCAGGCGTTTGCCGAGCAGGCGCAATATCAGCTGGTCGAGACTTTTGCCGAGCGTCTGGTTGAAGTACTGATGAGCGAATTCAAGATCACCTGGGTGCGTCTGAAGCTGACCAAACCAGGCGCGGTCCCGGCTGCCACCGGTGGTGTGGGCGTGGAGATCGAGCGCGGATGTCGCTGACTCAGGTGTACCTCGGGCTCGGTAGCAATATCGAGCGTGAAACCCATTTGCGGGCGGGGCTCGATGCATTGGCGGCGTTCCTTGTCGATATCCGCTGTTCGGCGGTGTTCGAAAGCCAGCCGGTGGGCATCAAGAGCGGGCCGTTCTTCAATTTCGTGGTGTCGGCGTATACCGATCTGCCGCTGATGGAGCTTGATCGTCGCCTGAAGTTCATTGAGGCGGATAACGGTCGTTACGCACCGGATCGCCGAGGTTTGCCGCTGGATATCGACGTGTTGTTGTTCGGGGAACTGGTGGGCAACTTCGATGGCTTGATTCTGCCGCGGGCCGAAATTCTGAAAAATGCCTTTGTGTTGTGGCCGTTGTCGCTGATCGCGCCAGACAGAGTGCATCCAGGTGTAGGCAAAAGTTTTGCTACTTTGTGGGGTGAAGCTCAGATCGATCAGGTCTTGGCGCCGGTGGCATTCGAGTGGCGCGGCGAACAGTTGACCCCTTCGAATTTGTTGTAAGGCAAAAGATCGCAGCCTTCGGCAGCTCCTACAGAGGATTGATGTGCACCCTGTAGGAGCTGCCGAAGGCTGCGATCTTTTGCTCTTCAGGCATTGTCTTTGTAGGCCTTCAACGCCTTGAGCCGCTCACGCTTGATCGCCTCGCCCAACTCTGGTCCCTTGAAACCCTTCTCCAGCAGCGGCTGCACCGCAATACTGCGCGCCGCAGTCGCCGCCCCACGCAGATAATCCGCCTGTGGATAACTTCTCTGCTCCAGCCCTTCGCGTCCGCGCGCATCCATTTCGCATGCCGCGATGAACTCCTCGAACCGCTGTGGCCGACGGTAAACGTCGAAACTTTGCAACAATTCCAGCAATGTCGATGGTTTCAGCTCCAGGGCGCGATGCCCGTGGGTGTGGTACTCGCCCACCAGCATTGCCAGTTCCTGGCAGTCTCTCGGCGCCTTGAAGCGTTCGTTGACCGCTTTGATCAGCTTCAGGCCCTTGAACTCGTGGGCAATGTGCCGCGGCCATTCCTCCTCTGGCGTCAGGCCCTTGCCCAGATCGTGCAGCAGGCAGGCCCAGCGCACGGTCAGCGGCTGTTTGTGCAGTGCTGCTTGCTGCAACACGCTCAGGGTGTGCGCGCCAGTATCGATTTCCGGGTGATGGGCCGGGGGCTGCGGGACGCCGAACAGTGCGTCGACCTCCGGCATCAGCACCTTGAGTGCGCCACATGCGCGCAACACCTCGATAAACACCTGCGGCTGATCTTCCATCAGGGCGCGGGAGATTTCCTTCCAGCTGCGCTCGGGAGTCAACGCCTCAAGCTCGCCTGACTCGCTGAGTTGACGCATCAGTTCAAGGGTCTCCGGGGCGACGGTAAAACCCAGCGCGGCATATCGCGCGGCAAAGCGGGCTACACGCAGGACTCTGAGTGGATCCTCGGCAAACGCCGGGGAAACATGGCGCAGCAGGCGCGCTTCGAGATCGCGCTGGCCGTGGTAGGGGTCGGTCAGGTTCTGCTGATCGTCTTCGGCCATGGCGTTGATGGTCAGGTCGCGACGGATCAGGTCTTCTTCAAGGGTGACTTCAGGGCTGGCGTGAAAAGTGAACCCGCCGTAACCGCGCCCGCTTTTGCGCTCGGTGCGGGCGAGGGCGTATTCCTCACCGCTTTTTGGATGAAGGAACACCGGGAAATCCGCGCCCACCGGACGAAAGCCCTTGGCAAGCATTTCTTCGGTGGTGGCACCGACCACGACCCAGTCGATATCGGTGACCGGTATACCCAGCAGGCGATCACGTACCGCACCGCCGACTTTATAAATACGCATAAAAAACCTCCGTTAGCTCGACAGGATAACCCTTGCATCGAGCTTTCGGAGGCGCAAAGCGGATCAAAGATGGATGACAGCCAGGTCCAGTCGACCGTAATCACCTTCGCCGTGCTCGTTTCGGGGCGGCACATGGTGGGTTTTCATCACGGTGTCCCCTTGCAGGGTTTCCAGGTGAATGTCGAAACCCCAAAGGCGGTGCAGGTGTTTGAGCACTTCTTCGGTCGAGTCGCCCAGCGGTTTGCGGTCGTGTTGCTGGTGACGCAGGGTCAGGGAGCGGTCGCCACGCCGGTCGATGCTATAGATCTGCACGTTAGGTTCGCGATTGCCCAGGTTGTACTGCGCGGCCAGGGTTTCCCGGATGATGCGGTAGCCACCTTCGTCGTGAATGGCGGGCACCAGCAGGTCGTCCTTCTGATCGTCATCGAGAATGCTGAACAGCTTGAGGTCGCGGATCACCTTGGGTGAGAGGTACTGCAGGATGAAGCTCTCATCCTTGAAGCTGCTCATGGCGAACTTGATGGCTGCCAGCCAGTCGGTACCGGCAATGTCGGGGAACCAGCGGCGATCTTCTTCCGTGGGCTCTTCGCACATGCGACGGATGTCACGGTACATGGCAAACCCCAGGGCGTAAGGGTTGATGCCGCTGTAGTAGGGGCTGTCGAAGCCAGGCTGGAACACCACGCTGGTGTGGGACGTCAGGAACTCCATCATGAAGCCGTCGGTGACCAGGCCCTCGTCGTACAGATCGTTCATCAGGGTGTAGTGCCAGAAGGTGGCCCAACCTTCGTTCATCACCTGGGTCTGGCGCTGTGGATAAAAATACTGGGCGATCTTGCGCACGATGCGCACGATTTCCCGCTGCCATGGTTCCAGCAGCGGCGCATGTTTTTCGATGAAATACAGGATGTTTTCCTGAGGTTCGGCGGGGAAGCGCGCGTTGTCCTTGTCGCTGTACTTGTCCGCGCCCTTGGGAATGGTGCGCCACAGATCGTTGATCTGTTTCTGCAAATGTTCCTCCCGGTCCTTTTGCCGGCGGCGCTCTTCTTCCGCGGAAATCGGATAGGGGCGTTTGTAGCGGTCGACGCCATAGTTCATCAGCGCATGGCAGGAGTCGAGCAGGTCCTCGACCGCGTCGATGCCGTGGCGCTCCTCGCATTGCATGATGTACTGCTTGGCAAACACCAGGTAATCGATGATCGAGCTAGCGTCGGTCCAGGTGCGGAACAGGTAATTGCCTTTGAAAAAGCTGTTGTGCCCGTAGCAGGCATGGGCCACCACCAACGCCTGCATGCAGATGGTGTTTTCTTCCATCAGGTAGGCGATGCACGGGTCGGAGTTGATCACGATCTCGTACGCCAGACCCATCTGGCCGCGGGTGTAGGATTTTTCAGTGCTGAGGAAGTGCTTGCCGTAGGACCAGTGGTGATAACCCAGAGGCATGCCGACGGAGGCGTAGGCATCCATCATCTGCTCGGCGGTGATCACTTCGATCTGGTTCGGGTACGTATCGAGGGCGTAACCCGCCGCAATGCGACTGATTTCGCGGTCGTACGCCTGGATCAGCTCGAACGTCCATTCGGAGCCGGTGGAAATGGGTTGGCGCTTCTGCTCTTTGGCGGTCATGTCACTAACCTGCGCTGGAAGAGTTCACGGAAGACCGGATAGATATCCCCGGCCGAGACCAGTTGTTGCTGGGCAAACGTGTCGGAAAAGGCTTCGGCGATGCGCTCGTATTCGAACCAAAGGGCCTGGTGTTCGCGCGGGGTGATCTCAACGTAAGTGTAGTACTGCACGAATGGCATGATCTGGTTGATCAGGATGTCGCGGCAGATCGGAGAGTCGTCGTTCCAGTTGTCGCCATCGGAGGCCTGGGCGGCGTAGATGTTCCACTCGTTGCTCGGATAGCGTTCGGCCATGATCTCCTGCATCAGTTTCAGGGCGCTGGAGACGATGGTGCCGCCGGTTTCCCGGGAGTAGAAAAACTCTTCTTCGTCCACTTCGCGGGCACTGGTGTGATGGCGGATGAACACAACGTCGATCTTGTCGTAGTTCCGCTTGAGAAACAGGTACAGCAGGATAAAGAAGCGCTTGGCGATGTCCTTGGTCGCCTGGGTCATCGAGCCGGACACGTCCATCAGGCAAAACATTACGGCCTTGGAACTGGGGTTGGGCTGCTTGATGAGCAAGTTGTACTTGAGGTCGAACGTGTCGAGAAACGGCACCCGGTGAATGCGCGCGCTGAGTTTTTCGATTTCAGCTTCGATTTCCTGAATATCGCCGAAGTTGTCTGGTTCTTCCTGCTTGAGTCGCAGAAGTTCTTCCTTCGCTTCACGCAGTTTTGCCCGGCTGCTGCCGGACAGGGCGATGCGCCGGGCGTGGGCTGAACGCAGGGTGCGGATGATGTTGATCCGCGACGGGTTGCCCTCGTTGCTGATCCCGGCCCGCACGGTCTTGAAGGTGTCGGTGCCGGTCAGGTTGCGCTTGACCAGGTTGGGCAGTTCGAGATCCTCGAACATGAACTCGAGGAACTCTTCCTGGGTGATCTGGAAGACGAATTCGTCCATCCCTTCACCGGAATTGCCAGCCTTGCCGGGGCCTCGACCGCCACCGCCTCCTGGTGGGCGGGCGATGTGTTCGCCACTGGTGAACTCCTTGTTGCCCGGGTGCACGACCGTCTGCTTGCCACCACGACCGTGGTGAAGCACCGGCTCGTCGATGTCGCGGCCGGGAATGCTGATTTGTTCGCCGTGTTCCATATCGGTAATGGAGCGCCGGCTGACCGCCTCTTCGACAGCCTTTTTAATGTGATCACGGTAGCGCCGCAGAAACCGCTGGCGGTTCACCGTGCTCTTGTTCTTGCCATTGAGACGTCGGTCGATCACATAGCTCATGACTGCTCCTTAGAAGCTGTCCTGAAAGGGGCGAGCGGTGATACAGCATCGAACCGAGAGCCGAGGGACATTGCACGCTCCCCCAAGCGCCTTGGATGCTGCCTGAACTCGCTACCGACTTTCGAACACCTTCCAGAGGCCTGTGTAACAGAAAAAGCGCACACAGGTCTCTGGCTGACGACAACCGGTCTGACCGGCAGCGGGTTATTGTGATTTTCTGACCCGCAGGTACCACTCGGACAGCAGTCGTACCTGTTTGTCGGTGTAGCCCCGCTCGACCATCCGTGTGACGAAGTCGTTGTGTTTTTGCTGGTCCTCCTTGCTGGCCTTGGCGTTGAAGCTGATGACCGGTAGCAGGTCCTCGGTGTTGGAGAACATTTTCTTCTCGATGACCACCCGCAGTTTTTCGTAGCTGAGCCAGGTCGGGTTCTTGCCGTTGTTGTTGGCCCGGGCGCGCAGGACGAAGTTGACGATTTCGTTGCGGAAATCCTTCGGATTGCTGATGCCGGCCGGTTTTTCGATTTTCTCCAGTTCTTCGTTCAGGGCTACGCGGTTGAGGATTTCGCCGGTTTCCGGGTCGCGGTATTCCTGGTCCTGGATCCAGAAGTCGGCGTACAACACGTAGCGATCGAAGATGTTCTGGCCGTACTCGCTGTAGGATTCGAGGTAGGCAGTCTGGATCTCCTTGCCGATGAATTCGATGTAGCGCGGTGCCAGGTACTCCTTGAGGAAGCGCAGATAGCGTTCGCGGGTCTCGGCCTGGAACTGTTCCTGTTCGATCTGTTGTTCCAGCACATAGAGCAGATGTACCGGGTTGGCGGCAATTTCGTGCGGATCGAAGTTGAACACCTTCGACAGGATCTTGAACGCGAAGCGGGTCGACAGACCGTTCATGCCTTCGTCGACACCGGCGTTGTCGCGGTATTCCTGGATCGACTTGGCTTTCGGATCGGTGTCCTTGAGGTTCTCGCCGTCGTACACGCGCATCTTCGAATAGATGTTGGAGTTTTCCGGTTCTTTGAGACGCGAGAGCACGGTGAACTGGGCCAGCATCTTCAGGGTGTCCGGCGCGCAATGCGCCTTGGCCAGCGAACTGTTGAACAGCAGCTTGTCGTAGATCTTCACTTCGTCGCTGACCCGCAGGCAGTACGGCACTTTGACGATGTAGATCCGGTCGATGAAGGCTTCGTTGTTCTTGTTGTTGCGGAAGGTGTGCCACTCCGATTCGTTGGAGTGCGCCAGCAGGATCCCGGTGAATGGAATCGCGCCAAGGCCTTCGGTACTGTTGTAGTTGCCTTCCTGGGTGGCAGTCAGCAACGGGTGCAGCACCTTGATCGGTGCCTTGAACATTTCGACGAATTCCATCAGACCCTGGTTGGCCCGGCACAGGGCGCCCGAGTAGCTGTAGGCGTCGGCGTCGTTCTGCGGGAACTCCTCCAGTTTGCGGATATCGACCTTGCCCACCAGTGCCGAAATGTCCTGGTTGTTTTCATCACCAGGCTCGGTCTTGGCCACGGCAATCTGGTTGAGGATCGACGGGTAGAGTTTCACCACGCGGAACTGACTGATGTCGCCACCGAATTCGGCCAGGCGCTTGGTCGCCCATGGCGACATGATGGTGTTGAGGTAGCGCCGTGGAATGCCAAAGTCTTCCTCGAGGATCGCTCCATCTTCAGTGGAGTTGAACAGACCCAGGGGCGACTCGAATACCGGCGAGCCCTTGATCGCGTAGAAGGGCACTTTTTCCATCAGCTGCTTGAGCTTCTCGGCCAGGGATGATTTACCGCCACCGACAGGGCCGAGCAGGTACAGGATCTGTTTCTTCTCTTCCAGGCCCTGAGCGGCGTGGCGGAAATACGACACGATCTGGTCGATGCATTCTTCCATCCCGTGGAAGTCTTCAAAGGCCGGATAGCGGCGGATGACCTTGTTGGAGAAGATGCGCGAAAGCCTCGAGTTGGTCGAGGTGTCGAGCAGTTCCGGTTCACCGATGGCCAGCAGTAGACGCTCGGCGGCGGAAACGTAGGCGCTGCGGTCTTTTTTGCACAGCTCAAGATACTCTTGCAGTGAGAGTTCTTCCTGGCGTGTGGACTCGAAGCGTTGTTGGAAGTGGCTAAAGATACTCATGACGTCACCTCGCTCGATACGTGGAGCCGACGCCGGATCACTCAGTCGATGCTGGCAGCAACCGAACAGGCGATTGCTGTTTACCCCCCAGAACTCTCCCGGAGCTGACGACTCCGAAAGCTACTCCCGATGACCCGTGCGCCGGTGTACCGGCTCTCCCCTGTTTTGGATGGCCTGGGCTTAAGGATAGTTGGGAATTCGGGAGGTAAAGGCGAGATACGTAATTAGTTGTGGCAGACCGTTCGTCTGCCACCGCGCTAGCCCGCGGGAGCCGGGGCCTGCAACGTTACAAAAAAATTATTCGGCAGTGCCTTGCGCCGTTTCTGCAGGATAGGTCGTACGCCACAACTCGAATCCGCCATCCATGCTGTAGACGTCGGAGAAGCCCTGGCTGATCAGGTAGGCGGCCGCACCCTGGCTGGAATTGCCGTGATAGCAGACCACCACGGTCGGCGCGTCGAGGTCGGCACCCTGGATGAAAGCGTGCAAGGAATGATTGTCCAGATGCTTCGAGCCTGCGATATGCAGGGCGGCAAAAGTGGCCGGGTCGCGGACGTCGACCACCACTGCGCCTCGTTCGCGCAGGGCCTGGGCCTGTTCCGGGGGGATACGTTTGAATTCGCTCATGGCGGGCTCCTGTGGCTCGGCTGAATGGGCAGTCTAGCGCGGTGCGCTGGCTGGCGATGTTTGGGGAATGGATGAGGCGACTGGCGGCACGGCATGGCCGTGTTCGTCGCATTTGCAGGACAGGCGCTCAAAGCTGTCGACGTTCATCAGGGTCAGGGCACCGCCCCAGACGCAGCCCGTGTCGAGGGCCGAGATGCCAGGCTCATTGATATTGCCTTCCAGTGCTGCCCAGTGGCCGAAGATGATCTTCAGGCCCTTGGTCTTGCGTTCCTTGTGCTGGAACCAGGGTTTGTAGCCGGGTGGTGCGGTACCGAGGCCTTCCTTGCTCTTGAGGTCGAGTTTGCCTTCAGCGGTGCAAAAACGCATGCGGGTGAAATAGTTGGTGATCACCCGCAGGCGCGTCACGCCTTTGAGGTCATTGTCCCATTTCGCCGGATCGTTGCCGTACATGCCATCGAGGTAGGGCGGCAGCAGGTTGTCGTCACGCAAGGCGGTCTCGACTTCGGCAGCACACTTCAAGGCTTTGCGCAGCGACCACTGGGGTGGAATGCCGGCATGGACCAGTGCCACGTTGCGCTGTTCGTCGTAGTGCATGAGCTTTTGCTGGCGCAGCCATTCGAGCAGTTCGGCGCTATCCGGCGCTTCGATGATCTCGTGCAGGGTGTCGGCCTTCTTCAGGCGTTCGATGTTGCGTCCGGCCGCCAGCAGGTGCAGGTCGTGGTTGCCGAGCACGCACACCAGCGATTCGCGGATGCTATAGAGGAAGCGCAGGGTTTCCAGCGACTGCGGGCCGCGGTTGACCAGGTCGCCCACCAGCCACAGGCGATCCCGTTGAGGGTCGAACGCCACTTGTTTGAGCAGGCATTGCAGGGCCTGAAGGCAGCCTTGCAGGTCGCCGACAGCGTAGGTTGCCATCAGTGCAGGGCTCCGGGCACCGCCAGGCGGAAGGGCGCGATGATGGCATCGAAATGTTTGCCGTCGTCGGAAAGCATCTGATAGGTGCCTTGCATGGTGCCGACCTTGGTGGTCATGACCGTGCCGCTGCTGTAGGTGTGGCTCTTGCCCGGTTCGATCAGTGGTTGCTGGCCGACCACGCCTGCGCCGCGGACTTCTTCGACATGTCCGTCACCATCGGTGATGACCCAGTGCCGTGAAAGCAGTTTGGCGGGCATTTCGCCATTGTTTTGCACGGTAATGGTGTAGGCGAAGGCAAAGCGGTCGTGCTCGGGTTGCGATTGTTCTGCCAGATAGCGGGTGACGACGCTGACGTCGACCTGATAACGAGGATCGGACATGCAAGGGGCCTTAAAAACGAAGCGGGACGCGGGGCGTAGCTGATGGAGTTCAGTCTAGGCCAAGTATCGGGTAGTAGACCAGAGTGGCGTCCTACCCGATAGCGCTCATCGCCTGTCAGTTCGCGGCAGGCTTTTGTGGCGCTTGCTCGCTGAGCTTGTCAGCCAGGCGCACGAAGGCGGCCAGGTCGAGCTGCTCGGGACGCAGGCTGCCATCGACGCCGGCGGCTTCGATCTCGGCATTGCTCAGCAGCAGCTTGAGGGTGTTGCGCAGGGTCTTGCGGCGCTGGTTGAACGCTTCGCGCACGACGCGCTCGAGCAGACGGTGATCCTTGGCCGGGTGCGGCAGTACCGCGTGGGGCACCAGGCGCACGATGGCCGAATCGACTTTCGGTGGCGGGTTGAACGCGCCCGGGCCGACGTTGAACAGGTGCTCGACCCGGCAATGGTACTGAACCATGATCGACAGGCGGCCCCAGTCACCACCGCCCGGGCCGGCAGCCAGACGCTCGACCACTTCCTTTTGCAGCATGAAGTGCATGTCGCGGATCAGGTGCGAGTTGTGCAGCAGGTGAAAAATCAGCGGCGTGGAGATGTTGTACGGCAGGTTGCCGACCACTCGCAGGCTGCCTGGCGCGGCATTCAGGCTGTTGAAGTCGAACTTCAGCGCATCGCCCTGATGCAGGTTGAAGTTGCTCTTGCCGGCAAACTGCTGGTTGAGGATCGGGATCAGGTCCTTGTCCAGTTCCACCACGTCGAGTTGCGCGCCGCTGCTGAGCAGGCCTTGGGTCAGTGCGCCCTGTCCCGGGCCGATTTCCAGCAGGCGGTCTTCTGCCTTGGCATGAATGGAGCGCAGGATGCGGTCGATAACGCCGGCATCGTGCAGGAAGTTCTGGCCAAAGCGTTTGCGCGCCTTGTGTTGGTAGTGCTCGGTCATAAACGGGTCTCGGCCATCTGGTAGGCGGTTTCCAGGGCGACTTGCAGGCTGCCGGTGTCGATCTTGCCGCTGCCGGCCAGATCCAGGGCGGTGCCGTGGTCGACCGACGTACGGATGATCGGCAAGCCGAGGGTCACGTTGACTGCCGCGCCGAAGCCTTTGTACTTCAGCACCGGCAGGCCCTGGTCGTGGTACATCGCCAGCACCGCATCGCAGTGCTCCAGATATTTGGGGGTAAACAGAGTGTCGGCGGGCAGGGGACCGCGAAGGTCCATGCCCTCGCCGCGCAGGCGCTCTAATGTGGGTTCGATGATATCGATTTCTTCATGGCCCAGGTGTCCGCCTTCACCGGCATGCGGGTTGAGCCCGCAGACCAGGATGCGTGGCCGGGCGATGCCGAACTTGTTTTGCAGGTCGGCGTGCAGGATTCGCGTGACGCGTTCCAGGCGCTCCGACGTGATGGCATCGGCAATCTCGCGAAGGGGCAGGTGAGTGGTCACCAGGGCCACGCGCAAGCCACGAGTGGCCAGCATCATCACCACTTGCGCGGTGTGGGTCAGGTCGGCAAGGAATTCCGTGTGCCCGGAAAAGGCGATGCCGGATTCGTTGATGACGCCTTTGTGCACAGGCGCGGTAATCATGCCGGCAAAATCCCCGCTGAGGCAGCCTTGGCCGGCGCGGGTCAGGGTTTCCAGGACGAACGCAGCGTTGGCCTTGTCCAGCTGTCCAGCGATGACCTTGGCGTTGAGCGGTGTGTCCCAGACATACAGGCTGTTGGCTGGCGCGGGTGCATCCGGCCAGTTGTCCGGGGTGACCGGCAGCAAGTCGACCGCCACGCCCAGTTGCGCGGCCCGCTCGATGAGCAGGTCGCGGCTGGTAATGGCAATCAGGGGATGGGGCTGGGCTTGCGAGGCGAGCAGCAGGCACAGGTCGGGACCTATGCCGGCTGGTTCACCGGGTGTCAGCGCGAAACGTTGGGGTTTCACTGCGCTGCCTGGTCGGCGCCAGGGAGTTTGATTTCCACGTACGCTTCGTCACGGATCTGACGCAGCCAGGTTTGCAGCTCTTCGTCGTATTTGCGGTTACGCAAAACGGTCATGGCTTGCTGCTCGCGAGCCTGGCTGGTGCTGTCGGTGGCGCGACGGCCAAGGACTTCCAGGACATGCCAGCCGTATTGAGTCTGGAACGGCTTGGACAGCTGACCTTGCGGGGTCTTGGCCATCACTTCGCGGAACTCGGGCACCAGCGCGTTCGGGTCGATCCAGTTCAGGTCGCCGCCGTTGAGGGCGGAACCCGGGTCTTCCGAGTAGTTTTTCGCCAGCTCACCGAAGTCTTCGCCAGCCTCGATACGGCTGTAGAGCGACTCGGCCAGGGCCTTGGTTTTCGCTTCGTCGCGGATCGGGCTCGGCTTGACCAGGATGTGACGCACATGCACTTCGTCGCGCATCTGGGTCTCGCCGCCACGCTTGTCGAGGATCTTCAGGATGATGAAGCCGCCGGGCGTGCGCATTGGCTGGGTGACATCACCCACGGGCATGGTGCTCAGCAGGCGATCGAACGGCGGAGGCAATTGAGCGGCTTTACGCCAGCCCATGTCACCACCTTCCAGAGCGGTTTCGCTGGCGGATTTGGCGATTGCCAACTGACTGAAGTCAGCGCCTTGCTTGAGTTGCTGGTAAATCGCATCGGCCTGTTTGGCGGCACTCTGAATCGCTTCGGAGTTGGCGCTTTCCGGCGTAGGAATCAGGATATTGGCCAGATGGAACTCTTCGGACAGCTGCATTTTGCCCAGGTCAGACGCCAGGAAGTTCTTCACTTCCTGCTCGGAGACCTGAATGCGTTCGGCGACCCGACGCTGGCGCACGCGGCTGATGACCATTTCGCGGCGAATCTGCTCACGTGCGTCTTCATAGGACAGACCGTCGCGAGTCAGGGCAGCGCGGAACTGCTCGATCGACATGTTGTTGCGCTGGGCAATGGTGCCGACGGCCTGGTTCAACTCTTCATCGGTAATGCGGATGCCGGAACGCTCGCCGATCTGCAATTGCAGGTTTTCGACGATCAGGCGTTCAAGTACCTGCTGCTCCAGCACGCTGGCCGGCGGTACGGCAGAACCACGCTTGGCAATGGTTTGCTGAACTTCATGGACGCGTCGGTCCAGTTGGCTCTGCATGACCACGTCGTTGTCGACGATGGCCACCACTTTATCGATGGACTGCACGGCGGCACTGGCCGCCGTACTCAGGAACAGCGCGCCCAGCATCAGCGGGCGCAGACAATCAGAAAGCTTGGTCTTCACGTTCACGATAACCTTGAATGCCTTTGTCGAGGAAGCTCTCTGCCTTGGCGCCGGTGAGGCCGCCGAGTCCCTTCAGAACAATTTGGAGGAAGACGCCATGGTCGCCTTTTTCGTTTTCCGGTGCCTGCTGGCTGAACTCGTCGTAATCAACGAAGTAACGGTTGATCAGGCGCAGTTTCCAGCAGCAGCTGTCGTACTCGAAACCACCGAAGGCTTCCAGGGTACGGTTGCGGTTGTAGTCATACTGCCAGCGGCTGATAGCGCTCCATTGCGGCACGATCGGCCAGATCACCGAGAAGTCGTGCTGTTCGATCTTGTAGTAATCCTTCACGTAGCCAGGCTGCCCAGGGGTGCCGTAGTCGCCGCCGAACTGCCATTGACCGGTGTTCTGGTTGTAGATCACCTGGTCGTTACGATAGCGATAGCCGAGGTTGACGATCTTGTTCGGGTTGTCTTCAGGCTGGTAGTGGAACATCGCGCTGCCCGAGCGAGGGCTGTGGCTGTCCGGGTCCCAGTTGTAGTCGGCCGTGGTACGCCAGTCGCGGTTCCAGCGATATTCGTATTCCAGTGCGTACGGCGAAACGCTGGCTTGGGCATCGGCGCGGAGTTTTGGATCGACCCCCGGCAACTGGACTTCGCGGTCCTTGAAGTACAGGGCCTGGCCGACACTGATCCGTTGACGTTCGAAGCCGTTGTCTTCGATCCAGCGGCTGGTCACGCCCAGGGACAGTTTGTTCTCGTCGCCGACACGGTCGGAGCCGGAGAAGCGGTTGTCACGGAACAGCGACGCAAAGTTGAAGGTGTATTCGCTGGTGTCGAATACCGGAATGTCTTCCTGGTCGACCTCAGGTACGTACAGGTAGAACAGGCGTGGCTCCAGGGTCTGGCGGTAGTTCTTGCCGAAATACTGGGTATTGCGATCGAAGTACAGGCCACTGTCGATGCTGGCAATCGGAACGCCGCGGTTCTGGTTGCTGTCGAAATTGCCGTTGAAATTTTTAGTCCCAGCGGCAGCTGCGGCCTGATTTTGCTGCGCGATCTGACTCTTGCCGGTACCGTCCAGATCCAGTTGGTACTGGGTGTACTGGTACTTGAGCTTCGGTGTCAGGAAGCCGTACGTCGTGTTCATCGGCAGGCTCATGGCGGGCGCAAGATTCAGGCGGTCGCCATTGGCGCGAGCCAGACCTTGAATGTTGTTATCCAGACGGGGAGAGCCGACGCCATCTTCGTCAAAGTAGGTCCCGCTCTGCAGATCCCGGTCAAACCGCACGAGTTCGGTGTTGTACGTGAAATCCAGGCCTTCCGGATGGTAAGGCAGCATACCGTCGAGGGTGAGCTGCGGCAGGCGGTCGTACGGGGTAATGTTCGCTACGCTCGCCAGTTCGTATGCCTGGGCGTTCGCGCGAGCGGTATAGCCCTCGCCGCGATAGGTCACGGAACCCTGCTGGTTCACGAAGTCGTTGCTTTTCACGCCAATCTGGTCGGTCTGCAGATCCTGGAAGTAATACGGATCGCTGATCTTGGTGTAGTCGACTTGCGTAAACACTCGCGAGTCGAGGCCACCCTTGTGCTGCCAATTGTACATGTAGCGGGTTTTTTCGGCGTCTGACTGCTTGTCGCGCTCGTTGCTTTCGTCGTTGAGGTACGCCGCACCGAACTGGCCTTCGCTGGACTTGGTCAGGTAGCGGAACTCGCCTTCCATCAACAAGCCGTGCTTTTCCATGTAGCGCGGGTACAACGTGGCATCGTAGTTCGGCGCCAGGTTGAAGTAGTACGGGGTGACCAGCATGAAGCCGGTATCGCTGCCGGTGCCGATGGTCGGCGGCAGGAAGCCGGACTGGCGGCGGTCGTCGATCGGGAAATAGATGTACGGCGTGTACAGGACCGGAATGTCCTTGACCCGCAGCGTCACGTTGGTCGCCGTACCGAAACCGGTGGCCGGGTTCAGGGTGATGTTGTTGCCCTTGAGTTGCCAGGCGTTGCTGTTCGGTTCGCACGTGGTGTACGTACCGTCCTTGAGGCGGATGATCGCGTTCTCGGCACGTTTGGCGTACAGCGCATTACCGCGGATGCGTGATTTGTGCATCACGTATTCGGCGTTGTCGACCTTGGCTTCACCGGTGTCGAGCTGCACGTCGGCATGGTCGCCGACGATCAGGGCGCCGTTGTCGCGAATGCGCACGTTGCCATTCAGTTCGCCACGGCTCTCGGCCTGGTACAGGTTGGCTTCGTCGGCTTCGACCTGCATGCTGCCCTGGCGCATGACGACGTCGCCGGCCAGGGTCGCGACCTGCTCATCCTGCTTATAGCGGGAGGCTTTTGCGCCGATAAAGGTAGGCGCGTCACTTTTATCCGTCTTGTCATTCATGCCAGGACGAATCGGTTCGATATAGGAACCAGAGCAATAAGGACCGGTTTCGGCCAATTGTGCGGCGGTGAGCTGCTCGCGGGGAACCCAGTCGAGGTGACTGTAGTCTTCGCTACGCGACTTCAGGCCACGGCCTTTGGATTCGGTGACCAGCACCGGCGTGGCGCCAGTGTCTTCACTGGAACCGTTCTCGGCCGGGGCTTCGCCGGTGGCGGAAACTGCGCTGCCGTCATGGACGGGACGCGGTGGCAATGCAGCCGCCGGCGTCTTTGGTGCGCAGTCCCAGGAACCCGAAGCAGAGACTGTGCAGTCAAACTGTTCCGCGGCGACCACGTAGGAAGTGGCAAGGGGTTGCAGCGCCAGCAAACTGCCGGTAACCAACAACGGAAATTTTTTACGAAACGCGGGGGATTTCAATGCCATCTTATTAGTCCGGGCTTCCTGCGTGCCATCTGCCCGCGGTGTGGGCCGCACGCCTCTCGATGGTCTGAAAAAGATGCTGGATAATAAAGCATGACCCGCTTGACGGCTAGCGCCGTCGGAGACCCTTGCAATGCCTGATCAAGATGTACGCTTGCAACACCTGAAAGTTTGGCTCGATGAACAATTGGCGACCCTGTTTGCCGAGCAGGGCTGGGGCGTCGTACCCCCGGCCACGTTGACCGCGGCCAGCAGCGACGCGAGTTTCCGGCGGTATTTCCGCTGGGAAGGCGATGGCAGAAGTTTCATCGTGATGGACGCGCCACCGCCCCAGGAGAACTGCAAACCCTTCGTGGATATCGCCTTTTTGCTGGCGAAATCCGGAATAAATGTGCCGAAAATTTATGCCGAAGACCTCGAGCGCGGGTTTCTTTTGCTCAACGACCTGGGCAACAAGACCTATCTGGACGTCATCGACAGCGAAAACGCCGACGGTTTGTTCAACGATGCCCTGCAGGCGTTGCTGGCTTTCCAGCAGTTGCCGATGGTTGCGCCGCTGCCGAGCTATGACGTGGCATTACTGCGTCGCGAACTGGAACTGTTCCCCGAGTGGTACGTGAAGCGCGAATTGGGCATCGAATTCGACGCGGCGCAGCAAGTGCTCTGGCAGCAGGTCAGCGATCTGTTGATCGACAGCGCCCTGGCACAGCCAAAAGTCCTGGTGCATCGCGACTACATGCCGCGCAACCTGATGCTCAGCGAGCCCAACCCCGGCGTGCTGGATTTCCAGGATGCGGTATATGGCCCGGTGACCTACGACGTGACCTGCCTGTTCAAGGACGCCTTCCTCAGTTGGCCCGAAGAGCGCGTACACGGCTGGCTGGAAAGCTACTGGCAGCAGGCGGGGGCCCTCGGAATTCCGGTTCAGCCCGAGTTCGAGGACTTTCTGCGTGCCAGCGACTTGATGGGCGTGCAACGTCACCTGAAAGTCATCGGTATTTTCGCGCGCATCTGCCATCGCGACGGCAAACCGCGTTATCTGGGCGATGTTCCGCGCTTCTTTGCCTATATAGATGCCGTGATCGCTCGCCGCCCCGAACTGGCCGAGCTGGATGTGCTGCTGGCCAGTCTGCGTGCCGGAGTGAAAGCATGAAGGCAATGATTCTGGCCGCGGGCAAAGGCGAGCGCATGCGTCCGCTGACCCTGACCACGCCAAAACCGCTGGTGCGTGCCGGCGGCGTGCCGCTGATCGAGTATCACCTGCGGGCGCTGGCTGCCGCCGGGTTCACCGACATCGTGATCAATCACGCCTGGCTCGGTCAGCAGATCGAAGACTATCTGGGCGATGGTTCGCGTTATGGCGTGAGCATCCAGTACTCGGCGGAGGGTGAACCCCTGGAAACCGGCGGCGGGATTTTCCGCGCCTTGCCGTTGTTGGGGGATGAAGCCTTTGTGGTGGTCAACGGCGACATCTGGACCGATTACGACTTCAGTGTGCTGCACCAACCCATCAACGGTCTGGCGCATCTGGTGCTGGCCAGCAACCCGCCGCATCATCCGGCCGGGGACTTCAGCCTGGTCGGAAACCAGGTGCACGACGGTCAACCGCAGGCTACCACCCTGACGTACAGCGGCATCGCCGTGTTGCATCCGCAGTTGTTCGACGGTTGCACCGCCGGGGCCTTCAAGCTCGCGCCGCTGTTGCGCAAAGCCATGGCTGACGGGCTGGTGACCGGCGAGCAGTTGAGGGGACACTGGGTCGATGTCGGCACTCACGAACGTCTGGCCGAAGTTGAAACATTAATAGAAGCGAGCCGCTGACATGCTGTGGCCAGGGACTCTGATCGGAGCCGGAGCAGGCTTTGCCATAGCCAGTATTCCGGGGGCCATGCTCGGCGCGTTGTTGGGGCAGGCGCTGGATCGGCGCTTGCACCTGCAGAGCTGGGGGCATTTGCGGGAAAAACTGGGCGGCCGCCCGGTGCTGCGCAACGATGAATTGCTGTTTGTCCTGCTGGGACGCCTGGCCAAGTGCGACGGCCAAGTGATGGCCGGGCACATCGAACAGGCCCGGGCGGAAATGCGTTCGCTGGACATGTCCGAGCCGGCTCAGCGCCGTGCAATTGCCGCGTTCAACCGTGGCAAGTCGGGCCGCGACCGGCTACGCGGTTATCTGCGTCGCCTGAGTGCCCAGCCCCACGCGGCGGAAGGCGTGTTACGCGCCTGCTGGCGAATGGTCTGGGCCGATGGTCGTGCCGGCAGCGGTGAGCGTGAGTTGATCCGCCAGTGGGGGCAGTGGCTGGGCTGGACGCCGCACCAGGTGCAGGCGTTGGCCCACGATTATGAGCCGCAGAAACGGCCATTGGGCAACAGCGTGCCAAGCTATCAGGACGCCTTGAAGCTGTTGGGAGTGACGGCCACCACTGAACCGGCGCAGATCAAGCGTGCCTACCGGCGCCTGCTCAGTCGCCATCATCCGGACAAGATCGCCGGCAGTGGCGCAACGGCGACGCAGGTGCGTGAGGCCACCGAGCGAACGCGTGAACTGCATAGTGCCTATACGCTGATTCGGGAGCGGCGGGACTTTCGCTAGGCCGGAAAACTTGCGTCGCCAGTGATACCGCTATCGCGAGCAAGCTAGCTCCCACAGGTTTGATGTCGTCCGCCATTTCGTGATCGACATAAAACCTGTGGGAGCGGGCTTGCTCGCGAATGAAGCGCCTCGGTCTGTCAGTCCGCCGGGTTCTGTGGATTCAACCAACCCCGCACCCGCCGGAACAATTGCTCCTGTTCGGCCTTGCTATCGGGCAGGGCCTTGAGCGCGACCTGACTGAACGTCGAGGACTTCAAGCGTTTGCTGGCCTGCAGGCGTTCCAGCGCGGCGTTGCGGTCCAGCGCTTTGTCCTTGTAGTAAATATCGGCGGTCGGCAGCTTCAGGGACGGGGTCAGTTCCGCCAACTCGGGCTTCTCTGCCACTGGTGTGCGAGTGGCGACCATGACCAGTTTCTCGACTTGCGATGGTTGCTTCTCGCTCAGGTAGCGCGCCGCCCAATAGGCACCCGTGCCATGCCCCAGCACCACGATGCTGCGGGCGCTTTGTTGTTCGGCAAACGCGATCGCGGCGTCGATCCGGGCGAAGATGCGCTCGGCATCTGCTTTGGATTGTTCTTCGGTGGTTTCGGCGATGGCCTTGTCGGCCACATCGGCCTCGCCACCGGCCACCTGTTCGATCGGGGCTGCGGTGGTCGAGTCCTTGCTGCCGGCTTCGGGGGCTTTGGGAGCCGGCGTTGCCTCCACGATTCGTGGCGCAATGGCATCGCTTTGCAGGTCCGGCAAGGTGATACTCAGGCTGCTCCACTCGGCGTCCGGCAATTTGCGCCGCAACGGACCGACCGCTTGCGGCCAGTCAACGGTTTCGCCGGCGCCCGGGATGATAATCACCGCGCCTTTGGGTTCGGCGGTATTGGCCGGTTTCCACAATGCCAGAAAAGTCTCGGTGCCCGCTTGCAGTTGTTGCTGTTCCTGAGCCGGGATTTTTCGCTCGAGTGCAGTCGCTTCTTCCTGACTACGCTCAGGCAGCGGCTGACGTTCGAGTGGTTTTTCTTCGGCGGCCTTTTCTGCTGCGACAGGCGCCGGTTCGGCCGCCTCGACGGAAAAAACGCAAGGCAGGATCAGCGACAGGCACAATGCTGGCAGTGCCAGGCGGTAGACAGGGGGCATCGGATATTCCAGGCCAGAAGTTGTTCCGGCAGCCTAATGGGTTGGTCAGTATTTGTCAGTGTGTGAGAGTTCAATGATGCGTTTTCGCTGCCTGTGGGTTATCGGCTGTTTGTGGTTTCCCTTGATGGGTTGGGCGGCAGTCGTGCCCCCGGCGCACGTTGCCCAACTGACCCCGAAGCAACAGCATTGGCTGACGCAGCAGGGCGAGTTACGGGTCGGACTGGTGTTGCAGGCACCCTATGCGCAATACGATCGCCGCTTGCAGCGCCTGTCCGGGGTGAATGTCGACTTGATGAAGCGGCTGGCAAAGACCCTCGACGTCGAGCTGAGCTGGCGCAACTTTTCCGACCTTGAACAACTGGAAGCTGCCGCACGCGAAGGCGAAATCGACATCGCCCCGGGACTGACCCAGACACCTGGCGGGCTGCGCCTCTGGCAATTCTCCGACCCCTACATGCGGGTGCCGCAACTGGTGGTCAGCGACCAGAAAAGCGCCGGGGCAATCGAACTGGAAAAGCTCGACAGCCAGACCCGCGTCGCCGTGCGCATGCCCAGCGCCATCGCCGATTACCTGCACAGCAACTATCCGCACCTGAATCTGCAGGGCGTGCCGATGGAGCGCCAGGCATTGCAGTTACTGACGGGCCAGCAGGCGGCTTATGCGGTGATCGATGAAGCGCAATTGGGGCGCCTGTCCGTCGAACCGGAGTTTGCCGGGTTGGTGGTGGTCGGGGATGTCGGCCTGCCGCAGCTGTTGCGGGTAGCCACGCGTCGCGACAAACCGGAACTGGCAGGTATCGTCGAAAGCGCATTGCGGGCGATTCCGGCCAAGGACCTGGAGCAACTGCACAATCAATGGCTGCAACCCAAATATCCACGTCTCACCGAGTCGCGGGGGTTCTGGCAAAACCTCTGCCTGTTGCTGGCCGTGCTGGCGTTGAGTTGCGTGGCCATCGTGTTCTGGCAGCGTCGCCAGCAGCACAGCCTGGAACAACGCCTGATGGCTGCGCAGGAGGATATTGCCTTGCGTGCCGCCAGCGAAGAGGCGCTGCGGCTGACCCAGTTCTCCATCGATCAAAGCACCGTCGGCATCCTCTGGGTCAACTGGGACAGCCACGTGCGCTACGCCAATCGTGCGGCGGAAAGCATGCTCGGTTATCCACCCGGCGCGCTCATCGATCGGCCCTTGATCGATTTCGAACCCGGCCTGCACATGGATCGTTGGCTCAATCTGTGGAAGCGCGCCCGGGCCAGTGAAGAGGGCCCGCAAAGCTTCGAAACCAACTGCGTGCGCGCCGACGGCAGCATCCTGCCGGCCGATGTTTCGTTGAGCTTTCTACGTTTTCGCGATGGCGAATACCTGGTGGTTTACCTCAACGACGTCACCGAGCGGCGCCGCGCCCTGGCCGCCTTGCAGGAAAGCGAGGCGCGGCTGCAAGGCATCGCCGCCAACGTTCCGGGGCTGGTTTTCCGCCTGGAGCGGGCACCGGTGACTGGCCAGATCGACTTTGCCTACATCAGCGAAGGCAGCGAAAGCCTGGTGGGTTATTCACCGGCCACGCTGGCGCATCGCGATAAAGGCCTGCGTAGCCTGGTGCACCCGGATGACAAGGCGAGTTATCACCAGACCCAGGACCATGCGCTGGATACCGACAGCGACTGGTCGTGGCAAGGGCGAATCCTCACGCGTCAGGGCGAGCAGCGCTGGGCGGAAATCAAGGCCATCACCCGCCGGCTGGAGGACGGTGCCTATGTCTGGGACGGCATCGTCTGGGACATCAGCGAGAGCAAGCGCATCGAGCTTGAGCTGGCCAGCTCCCGGGAACAACTGCGTGAGTTGTCCGCGCACCTGGAGAGCGTGCGCGAAGAAGAAAAAGCGCGCATCGCCCGGGAAGTTCACGATGAACTGGGGCAGATGCTGACCGTGCTCAAGCTGGAAACCTCCATGTGCGAACTGGCTTACGCGCAACTTGATCCGGGCCTCAACGAGCGCCTGGGCAGCATGAAGCGCCTGATCGCCCAGCTCTTCCAGTTGGTTCGCGACGTGGCGACTGCCTTGCGCCCGCCGATTCTCGATGCCGGCATTGCCTCGGCCATCGAATGGCAGGCCCGGCGATTCGAGGCGCGTACGCAGATTCCGTGTCTGGTGCAGGTGCCGGACAATCTGCCGGTGCTCAGCGATGCCAAGGCCATCGGCCTGTTCCGGATCCTTCAGGAAGCACTGACCAATGTCATGCGCCATGCCCAGGCGCATACTGTTGAACTGACACTGGCGCTGGAAGGCGACGAGTTGTGCCTGACGGTCGCCGATGATGGCGTAGGATTTGTTGCTGCGCCTGGCAGGCCAACGTCCTTCGGGATCGTCGGAATGCGTGAGCGGGTGTTGATCATGGGGGGGGAGTTATTCCTTGAGAGTGAACCGGGTGAGGGTACGACGCTGAGTGTGCGCGTTCCACTGGACGAAGCCTGAAGAATTTTTGGTATCTGTGCTGACGCTTTCGCGAGCAGGCTCGCTCCCACAGGGGAAACGCATTCCAAATGTGGGAGCGGGCTTGCTCGCGAATGATCTTGAATCTGGAGAAGAACGTGATCCGTGTACTGGTAGCCGAAGACCACACCATTGTCCGCGAAGGCATCAAGCAGCTGATTGGCCTGGCCAAGGACTTGCTGGTGGTGGGGGAGGCGAGCAATGGCGAGCAGTTGCTCGACACCTTGCGTCATGTGCCCTGCGAAGTGGTGTTGCTGGACATTTCCATGCCGGGCGTCAATGGCCTGGAGGCCATTCCGCGGATTCGTGCCCTGAACAATCCGCCGGCGATCCTGGTGTTGTCGATGCACGATGAGGCACAAATGGCCGCCCGGGCGCTGAAGGTCGGGGCCGCCGGTTATGCAACCAAGGACAGCGATCCGGCACTGTTGCTGACCGCCATTCGCAAAGTGGCGTCAGGCGGGCGTTATATCGACCCGGAACTGGCTGATCGCATGGTCTTCGAAGTCGGCCTGACCGACTCGAGGCCATTGCATTCGTTGCTCTCCGAGCGCGAATTTTCCGTGTTCGAACGCCTGGCCCAGGGCGCCAACGTCAACGACATTGCCCAGCAACTGGCACTGAGCAGCAAGACCATCAGCACCCACAAGGCGCGGTTGATGCAGAAGCTCAACATCACCTCGCTGGCGGAGCTGGTGAAGTACGCGATGGAGCACAAGCTGCTCTGACTCCGCACGCGATCTCCCGTAGGAGCTGCCGCAGGCTGCGATCTTTTAGCGGCCTCAAGGTCGCTGAAGATCAAGATCAAGAGATCGCAGCCTGCGGCAGCTCCTACAGGGGACGAGGGGGCGTATCCATTTGCGACATTGCCCAATACCGCTTTTGCCTTTGCTGGCGGCCTGCAGCTGACCGCCGGTCACGGCGTTTGCCAAAACGCGCCATCCTTGTAGGGCAATCCCTACCCCCAACCTTCCATCCGGCTGAGGCGAATCTCTCTTGCCCCCCGATTTGCGTGGTCCCCAGCGTCCACTAGGCTTAACCCCACAGCAGTCATCAATAACAAAGGTGTGGGTATGAGCCAGGTCGATTCAAGCGCAGGGGCCAATGATGTTCTGGTCAGCTTTCGTGGAGTGCAGAAGAGCTACGACGGCGAGAACCTGATCGTCAAAGACCTCAACCTGGACATTCGCAAAGGCGAATTCCTCACGTTGCTCGGGCCGTCCGGCTCCGGCAAGACCACCAGCCTGATGATGCTCGCCGGCTTCGAAACGCCGACCGCGGGCGAAATCCTGTTGGCCGGGCGCGCCATCAACAACGTGCCGCCGCACAAGCGTGACATCGGCATGGTGTTTCAGAACTACGCGTTGTTCCCGCACATGACGGTGGCCGAGAACCTGGCGTTCCCGCTGACCGTGCGCGGCATGAACAAGAGCGACGTCAGTGCCCGGGTCAAGCGCGTGCTGAGCATGGTCCAGCTCGACAGCTTCGCCCAACGCTACCCGGCGCAGCTCTCCGGTGGTCAGCAACAGCGTGTGGCCTTGGCCCGGGCGCTGGTGTTCGAGCCGCAACTGGTGCTGATGGACGAACCCCTCGGTGCACTCGACAAACAACTGCGTGAACACATGCAGATGGAAATCAAGCACCTGCACCAGCGCCTGGGCGTCACCGTGGTCTACGTGACCCACGATCAGGGCGAAGCCCTGACCATGTCCGACCGTGTGGCGGTGTTCCATCAGGGCGAAATCCAGCAGATCGCACCGCCGCGCACCCTCTACGAAGAGCCGAAAAACACCTTCGTCGCCAACTTCATCGGCGAGAACAACCGTCTCAATGGTCGCCTGCACAGCCAGACCGGCGACCGTTGCATTGTGGAGCTCGGGCGCGGTGAGAAGGTGGAAGCCCTGGCGGTCAACGTTGGCCAGACCGGCGAGCCGGTGACCCTGTCCATTCGTCCGGAGCGAGTGAGCCTCAACGGCTCCAGCGACCAATGCGTCAACCGCTTCTCCGGGCGGGTCGAGGAATTCATCTATCTGGGCGACCACGTCCGGGTGCGCATGGAAGTCTGCGGCAAGACCGACTTCTTCGTGAAACAACCGATTGCCGAGCTTGATCCCTCGCTCGCCGTCGGCGACGTGGTACCGCTTGGCTGGCAGGTCGAGCACGTTCGTGCACTCGATCCCCTTCTAGAGGCGAACTGATCGCCCCGGCAATACCAACACCAACCCTGCACGTGGAGAGAACAATAAATGTTGAGATCCCTGAAATTCACCGCTTTGGCACTGGGCATGATGGGCGCGGCACACGCAATGGCGGCCGGCCCTGACCTGACCGTGGTGTCCTTTGGCGGGGCGAACAAGGCGGCTCAGGTCAAAGCCTTCTACGCACCGTGGGAAGCGGCAGGCAACGGCAAGATCGTGGCCGGCGAGTACAACGGCGAAATGGCCAAGGTCAAGGCCATGGTCGACACCAAGAGCGTGTCCTGGGATCTGGTAGAGGTTGAGTCGCCGGAACTGTCCCGTGGTTGCGACGAAGACATGTTCGAACAGCTTGATCCGAAGTTGTTCGGCAAGACCGAAGACTACGTCAAGGGCGCCATCCAGCCGTGCGGCGTGGGTTTCTTCGTGTGGTCGACCGTGCTGGCCTACAACGCCGACAAGCTGAAAACCGCACCGACCAGCTGGGTGGACTTCTGGGACACCAAGCAGTTCCCGGGCAAGCGTGGCCTGCGTAAAGGCGCCAAGTACACCCTGGAATTCGCACTGATGGCCGACGGCGTTGCGCCGAAGGACGTCTACAAAGTGCTGGCCGGCAAAGACGGTCAGGACCGCGCGTTCAAGAAGCTCGATGAACTCAAGCCGAACATCCAGTGGTGGGAAGCCGGTGCACAACCGCCGCAATACCTTGCTTCCGGTGACGTGGTCATGAGTTCGGCCTACAACGGCCGGATCGCTGCCGTGCAGAAAGAAAGCAACCTGAAAGTCGTGTGGAACGGTGGCATCTACGACTTCGACGCATGGGCCATTCCAAAAGGTCTCGATGCCAAGCGCGCTGAAGCGGCGAAGAAGTTCATCGCCTTCTCGGTAATGCCACAGCAGCAGAAGACTTACTCGGAAAACATCGCCTACGGCCCGGCCAACACCCAAGCCGTACCCTTGCTGGCCAAGGATGTCCTGAAAGACATGCCGACCACCCCGGAAAACATCGCCAACCAGGTGCAGATCGACGTCAGCTTCTGGGCTGACAACGGCGAGCAACTGGAACAGCGCTTCAATTCCTGGGCGGCCAAGTAAGACCGCACCGCGGGCTTACGCTGTAGGAGCGAGCTTGCTCGCGAAAGCGGTGGGTCAATCAACATAGATGTTGAATGTGATGGCCTCATCGCGAGCAAGCTCGCTCCCACAGGTTGCGGTGTTTCAACACAACAGAGGTGGTTCTCCGCCTCTGTACGATCAAAGATTTTCGGAGTACGTCATGGCTATCGCCGTTCCCCTGAACGAGGGCACCAGCCCCACCTTGAAGCAGCGGCTCAAGCACGCCGAGCGGGTCAACCGCTGGAAGGCCCAGGCGTTGATCGCGCCGCTGGTGCTGTTTCTGTTGCTGGTGTTCCTGGTGCCAATCGTGGCGCTGCTCTACAAAAGCGTTGGCAACCCGGAAGTGGTCGGCGGCATGCCGCGCACCGTGACCGCCATCGCCAGCTGGGACGGCCGCGGCCTGCCCGCTGAACCGGTTTACAAAGCGGCGGCCGAAGACCTCGCCGAAGCCCGCAAGAATCAGACACTGGGCGATCTGTCCAAGCGCCTGAACATGGAACTGGCCGGCTACCGCAGCCTGCTGACCAAAACTGCCCGCGCCTTGCCGCTCGCCACCGAGCCGGCCTCTTATAAAGAAGCGCTGGAAGGTCTCGATGAGCGCTGGGGCGACCCGGCCTACTGGCAAGCGGTGCGCCGCAACACCAGCAGCATCACCCCGTATTACCTGCTGGCAGCTGTCGATCATCGCATCGACGACCTCGGCGAAATCGCCCCGGCCACCCCGGACCAGGCGATCTACCTCGACATCTTCGCCCGCACCTTCTGGATGGGCCTGATCATCACCGTGATCTGCCTGGTGCTGGCGTATCCACTGGCTTACCTGCTGGCCAATCTGCCGTCGCGCCAGAGCAACCTGCTGATGATCCTGGTGCTGCTGCCGTTCTGGACCTCGATCCTGGTGCGGGTCGCGGCGTGGATCGTGTTGCTGCAGTCGGGCGGCCTGATCAACAGCGGCCTGATGGCCATGGGCATCATCGACAAGCCGATCGAACTGGTGTTCAACCGCGTCGGTGTCTACATCTCCATGGTGCACATCCTGCTGCCGTTCATGATCCTGCCGATCTACAGCGTGATGAAAGGCATCTCGCCGACTTACATGCGCGCCGCGATTTCCCTCGGCTGCCATCCGTTCGCCAGTTTCTGGCGGGTGTACTTCCCGCAGACCTATGCCGGCGTCGGTGCCGGTTGCCTGTTGGTGTTCATCCTCGCCATCGGCTACTACATCACCCCGGCATTGCTGGGCAGCCCGAACGATCAGATGGTCAGCTACTTCGTCGCCTTCTACACCAACACCAGCATCAACTGGGGCATGGCGACCGCACTCGGTGGGCTGCTGTTGCTCGCAACGGTCGTGCTTTATCTGATTTACAGCTGGCTGGTGGGCGCGAGCCGCCTGCGCCTGAGCTAAGGGGAGAACGAAATGCTGAGTCCTTACATGTCGCCCATCGAACGGGTGTGGTTCTACAGCTTGCGGATTCTCTGCGGCTTGATTCTGTTGTTCCTGATCCTACCGGTGCTGGTGATCATTCCGCTGTCGTTCAACTCCGGCAGTTTCCTGGTGTACCCGCTGCAAGGTTTCTCGCTGCAGTGGTACCACGATTTCTTCGCCTCGGCGGAGTGGATGCGCGCCCTGAAGAACAGCATCATCGTCGCCCCGGCGGCCACGGTGCTGGCCATGGTCTTCGGTACATTGGCGGCCATCGGCCTGACCCGCGGCGACTTCCCCGGCAAGGCGCTGGTGATGGCGCTGGTGATTTCGCCGATGGTGGTGCCAGTGGTGATCATCGGTGTGGCCAGTTACCTGTTCTTCGCTCCGCTGGGGCTGGGTAACAGCTTCTTCTCGCTGATCGTGGTGCATGCGGTGTTGGGTGTGCCGTTTGTGATCATTACCGTCTCGGCGACCTTGCAAGGGTTCAACCACAATCTGGTGCGGGCTGCAGCGAGCCTGGGCGCTTCGCCGCTGACCACGTTCCGCCGGGTGACCTTGCCGCTGATCGCGCCGGGCGTGATCTCGGGGGCGCTGTTCGCCTTCGCGACGTCGTTCGATGAGGTGGTGGTGACGCTGTTCCTCGCCGGCCCTGAACAAGCGACCCTGCCACGGCAGATGTTCAGCGGTATCCGCGAAAACCTCAGCCCGACCATCGCCGCCGCCGCGACGCTGCTGATTGCCTTCTCGGTGATCCTGTTGCTGACCCTGGAATGGCTGCGTGGGCGTAGCGAGAAACTGCGTACTGCGCAGGTCTGAAGCCACGCCCCGATCACCTGTAGGAGCGAGCCTGCTCGCGATGGTCGTCAACGATAACGCTGGAAGCCTGACACCCAGCGGCGTTTTCAAGTCCATCGCGAGCAAGCTCGCTCCTACATGGGTTCTCCAGTGTCTGTTCGGTCATTCACGACCCGAATGGCAGACAAACCCCAATCCCCAGCTACTATTGTGCCCAGCTCCCCTACCTATAAGAGGCTGCGCACATGAGTCTTTCCTCTTTCAAGATCGCTCACAAACTGATCACCGGCGCAGGTGCCATCGAGCAGCTGTCCGCCGAGCTGGCGCGTCTGGACATTGATAATCCGCTGATCGTCACCGATGCCGCCCTGGTTAAGTCCGGTACGGTAGAACTGGCGCTGGCGCAGTTGGGCGAACGCAGCTACGAGATTTTCGACCGGGTACTGCCGGACCCGGAAATTGCCATCGTCGAAGATTGCATGCAGGTGTATCGCGAGGGCGGGCATGACGGCCTGATCGGCCTGGGCGGCGGCAGTGCCATCGACATTGCCAAGAGCGTGGCGGCCTATGCCGGATACCACGGTGCGCTGGAGGATCTGTTCGGTATCGATCAGGTCCCGCGCAAAGGCCCGCCGCTGATCGCCATCCCGACCACGGCCGGCACTGGTTCGGAAGTGACCAACGTCGCGATCCTTTCCGACAAGGTCGCGCAACTGAAAAAGGGCATCGTCAGCGACTATTTGTTGCCGGATGTGGCGCTGGTCAGTCCGCAAATGACCCTGACCTGTCCGCGCAGCGTCACGGCGGCCAGCGGCGTCGATGCGCTGGTGCATGCCATCGAGTCCTATCTGTCGGTCAATGCCTCGCCGATTACCGATGCCCTGGCCATCGGCGCCATCAAGTTGATCGCCAAGGCCTTGCCCAAGGCCTACGCCAACCCGTCGAACCTGCAAGCCCGGGAAGACATGGCCACCGCCAGCCTGATGGCCGGCATGGCGTTCGGCAATGCCGGGGTCGGCGCGGTGCATGCGCTGGCGTATCCGTTGGGCGGACGCTTCAACATTGCCCATGGCGTGAGTAATGCCTTGCTACTGCCCTATGTCATGACCTGGAACAAGATGGCCTGCATCGAACGGATGCAGGATATCGCCGAGGCCATGGGCGTGAAGACCGCTCATCTGAGTGTCAACGAAGCGGCTGACAAAGCCGTGCAAGCCATGACCGAGTTGTGTGCCGCCGTGGAAATTCCCCAGGGCCTGCGCAGTTTCGGTGTACCCGAGGACGCCATCGCGTCCATGGCCGTGGAAGCGGCGGGGGTCGAGCGCCTGATGCGCAATAACCCGCGCAAGTTGAGTGCCGTCGATATCGAGAAGATCTATCGCGCGGCGTACTAGAGACTCTGCCGTTGATGGATGATGGCAAGGTCCAATCATCGCGCTCACGGTGCGCGCGTCAAAGCATGAGGTATACAATGCGCGCCATCGTGATTCTGCTCAGAAAAGGTGCGTCATGCAGCCCTTCGTAATTGCTCCGTCGATTCTCTCCGCCGACTTCGCCCGCCTGGGTGAAGAAGTGGACAACGTCCTGGCCGCCGGCGCCGACTTCGTGCACTTCGATGTCATGGATAATCACTACGTACCGAACCTGACCATCGGCCCGATGGTCTGCTCGGCACTGCGCAAGTACGGCGTGACCGCGCCGATCGACGCGCACCTGATGGTCAGCCCGGTGGACCGCATCGTCGGCGACTTCATCGAAGCCGGTGCGACCTACATCACCTTCCACCCGGAAGCCACCCAGCACGTCGACCGCTCCCTGCAACTGATCCGCGAAGGCGGCTGCAAGTCGGGCCTGGTGTTCAACCCGGCGACTCCGCTGGACGTGCTCAAATACGTGATGGACAAGGTCGACATGATCCTGCTGATGAGCGTCAACCCGGGCTTCGGCGGGCAGAAGTTCATCCCCGGCACCCTCGACAAACTGCGTGAAGCGCGGGCCTTGATCGATGCTTCGGGCCGTGACATTCGCCTGGAAATCGACGGCGGCGTGAACGTCAACAACATTCGCGAAATCGCTGCGGCCGGTGCTGACACCTTCGTCGCCGGCTCGGCCATCTTCAATGCGCCGAACTATCAGGAAGTCATCGACAAGATGCGCTCCGAACTGGCGCTGGCTCGCCCATGAGTGGCTTTGAGCAGCTGTTCCCGGGGCAATTGCCACGGCTGGTGATGTTCGATCTGGACGGCACGTTGATCGATTCGGTCCCGGACCTGGCAGTGTCTGTGGACAAGATGCTGCTCAATCTCGGTCGCCAACCCGCCGGCCTGGATGCAGTGCGCGAATGGGTCGGCAATGGCGCGCCGGTACTGGTGCGTCGTGCACTGGCCGGCGGCATCGATCATTCGGCGGTCGATAACGCCGAGGCCGAACGGGCGCTGGAGTATTTCATGCAGGCCTATAGCGAGAGCCATGAGCTGACGGTGGTTTACCCCGGCGTGCGCGATACCCTCAAATGGTTGCAAAAGCAGGGTGTCGAGATGGCGCTGATCACCAACAAGCCGGAGCGTTTCGTCGCGCCGCTGCTGGACCAGATGAAGATCGGCCGTTATTTCCGCTGGATCATCGGCGGCGACACTCTGCCACAGAAAAAACCCGATCCGGCCGCGCTGTTTTTCGTGATGAAAATGGCCAACATTCCGGCTTCGCAGTCGTTGTTCGTCGGCGATTCACGCAGCGATGTGCTGGCGGCGAAAGCGGCGGGGGTCAAGTGTGTGGCCCTGAGCTACGGCTATAACCACGGTCGGCCAATCGAGGAAGAATCGCCGGCGCTGGTGATCGATGACCTGCGCAAACTAATTCCCGGTTGCCTGGATCCGGCCGCTGAGATAACGTTGGCCGACGCTGTCAAACCCCCTTCTGGAAACGCCATCGTGGTGGTCACTCGCAAACTCTGGATGAAAGTCATCAAGGCCCTGGCCCGCTGGCGTTGGCGCGCCTGACTTGATCCTGGCCGGTTGCCGGCGCGTTTGCATACCTGACTGTTCGACCCTCAAGCCACGAGGCACCTCATGATCCGCGAAGAATTCCTGCGTTTGGCCGCTGCCGGCTACAACCGCATTCCGCTTGCCTGCGAAACCCTGGCCGACTTCGACACGCCGCTGTCGATCTACCTGAAGCTGGCCGACGAGCCCAATTCCTACTTGCTGGAGTCCGTACAGGGCGGCGAGAAGTGGGGCCGTTACTCGATCATCGGCCTGCCGTGCCGCACTGTGCTGCGGGTTCACGACCATCACGTCAGCGTGACCGTCGACGGCGTCGAGACCGAAAGCCACGACGTGGAAGACCCGCTGGCCTTCGTCGAAACCTTCAAGGCCCGCTACAACGTGCCGACCATCGCCGGCCTGCCGCGTTTCAACGGCGGCCTGGTGGGCTACTTCGGTTATGACTGCGTGCGTTACGTGGAGAAGCGTCTGGGCAAATGCCCGAACCCGGATCCGCTGGGCGTGCCGGACATTCTGCTGATGGTCTCCGACGCCGTTGTGGTGTTCGACAACCTCGCCGGCAAGATGCACGCCATCGTGCTGGCCGACCCGGCGCAGGAAGACGCCTTCGAGCAAGGCCGAGCGCGCCTGGAAGAGCTGCTGGAAAAACTGCGCCAGCCGATCACCCCGCGCCGCGGCCTGGACTTCAGCCAGCAACAATCGGCTGACCCGGTGTTCCGCTCCAGCTTCACCCAGGACGATTACGAAAAAGCCGTCGATACCATCAAGGAATACATCCTGGCCGGCGACTGCATGCAGGTCGTGCCGTCCCAGCGCATGTCGATCGACTTCAAGGCCGCGCCGATCGATCTGTACCGCGCGCTGCGCTGCTTCAACCCGACGCCTTACATGTACTTCTTCAACTTTGGCGACTTCCACGTCGTCGGCAGTTCGCCGGAAGTGCTGGTGCGGGTCGAAGACAACCTGATTACCGTGCGCCCGATTGCCGGCACCCGCCCACGCGGGGCCAATGAAGAAGCTGACCTGGCACTGGAAAAAGACCTGCTGTCGGACGACAAGGAAATCGCCGAACACTTGATGCTGATCGACCTCGGTCGCAACGACACCGGTCGTGTCTCGGAAATCGGCTCGGTGAAGCTCACCGAGAAAATGGTCATCGAGCGTTATTCCAACGTGATGCACATCGTGTCCAACGTTACCGGGCAACTAAAGGCCGGGCTGACGGCAATGGATGCGCTGCGGGCAATTCTGCCGGCGGGCACCTTGTCTGGCGCGCCGAAGATTCGCGCGATGGAAATCATCGACGAACTGGAGCCGGTCAAGCGTGGCGTCTACGGCGGTGCGGTCGGTTACTTCGCCTGGAACGGCAACATGGACACCGCGATTGCGATCCGCACGGCGGTGATCAAGAGCGGTGAGCTGCATGTGCAGGCCGGTGGCGGCATCGTCGCCGACTCGGTGCCGGCATTGGAATGGGAAGAAACCCTGAACAAGCGCCGCGCAATGTTCCGCGCCGTGGCGCTGGCCGAACAAACCCCGAGCACCTGAGTTCAATACAGTGGCAAAGGGGCTTTTTGTGGCGAGGGAGCTTGCTCCCGCTGGCCTGCGAAGCAGGCCCCATCGACGACTGCTTCGCAGCCGAACGCGAGCAAGCTCGCTCGCCACAATAAGTGTTCAGCATAAAAAAACGCGGCGCCTGTGAGGGCGCCGCGTTTTTTATTGCCTGACCATCAGAAGTCCAGCGCAACACCTACGTTGATGCCTTGTTGGGTGAAGTCGTCGTCCCTGCGAATGTTGTAGCTGGCGCGCAATGCCAGGTCGCGGGTGAGGTTGTGGCTCACCCCCAGGTTCACGCGCTGCAAGTGGCTTTGTGGGGTGTAGCCTTCCAGCGTGAACTGGTTGTTCGGCAGGCTGTTGAGGTTGATGCCCACGTCCTGGGTATCGTCGTTGTACTCACGCTCGATTGCCGCTTCGCCGAACACCTGGGTTTGCGGGGTGATCTGGTATTTACCCTGCAGGCCAGCACCCAGGCGCCGGGAAATCACTTCCTGATCGGCAAAGGTCAGTGCCGTGGAATCGTTGCCGTCCTCCGAGTAGCCGTCGACTTTCGCCTTGGAGAAATCAGCGCTGATAAACGGCGACACGTGCCAGGGGCTGCTGGCATGTTGTGCAATGTCGTAACCCAGGCGAGCGCTGAAGGCTTCGATGTAGCCGCTGGTATCGCCTTTTTCACTGCGTTCGTTGGCGCCCAACTGGAACTTGCGCTTGAGGCTGTCGTAATCCAGATGGCCGGCCGTCAACGCCACGTCCGCCCAGACACGGTTTTGCTGGTATTGGGCGAATGCCGTGCCCAGGTAAGCGTTGAGCTTGTAGTCGGAGTCGTTGCTGCCGGCTTCGAGTTTCTGGTTATAGAAACCCGCCGCCAGGCCGACGCGCCAGGCATCATCGATGCGGTAGCTGCCACCGATGTTCAGGTTGGCTCCGTTGCCGTCGGCACTGACCGCGCTGTCCTGGCTGTCAAAGTCCTGATGCTGTCCGCCGCCAGAAACAATGGCTCGCCATTGGCCGACGCCCTGCCAGTTTTGCCAATCGGCCAGCCACTGGTTGCGCAATTCATCCTGATGCGCGCGCACGGTGCCCTGGGCCATTTCCGGCAGTAATGTCAGCTCCCACGGTGCTGCCAGCAGGGAATACGCGTAGTCGGCAATCAGGCGCTGCCCGGTTTCTGTGGGGTGCACGGAGTCGTTGTAGATCAGCTTGGTCGGGTCCGGCGTGGCGCTGTTGATGCCGTAACGGGCATTCTCGGTACAACCGTTGCCGCTGAAACAGGTGGTGATGAGGTTCTGGTCGGTGGCCAGGCCAAACTGCGCCGGGTTGGCGAACGTCTCTTTGAGCAGTACCGGAATGTTGAGCGGGATGACTTCGGCATTGATGTTCTGCAGTCGGCTTACCAGTTCACTGTTGAACTGGGCGCTGAGTTGGGACGTGAACGCTTGCAGCGGGGTGCCGTTGAACGCCGGGGTAAAGCCGATATCGGGCAGCAACCAGACCATGACGTATTTGGCGCCGGCGGTTTGCAGCGTCTGCACGCTGTCGGCCAGTCGGTCGGCGGCGGCACTGGCCTGGGGCAGGCTGGTGACGCGACCTTGCAGGAAGTCGTTACCACCACCCGACAGGTAATACAGTGCGTTCGGGTCGGCACGGAAGTTGTTCGACGGCAGGTATCCGGCGCGGGTGCGTTCGCCGGTGGCGGAAACGCTGGTGATCGAATCCAGGATCTGATCCGTACGGTATCCGCCGACGGCCCAGTTGTTGCCATCGGGCTGGCCATTGCTGGCGCGCACGGCCGAATTGGATGATGCGGTCTGGTCCGCCGAGAACCCGAGTTTTCCACCCAGTATCTGCGTGGAGTTGAGCGAGCGGACTTCGCCGCTGCCATCCAGATAGACCGGTCCTGTCCGGTTGGTAAAGCGCTGCGTCGCCCCGGCAGGCCCGCCGGTGTCGGCAAAGGTCCCGGCGTCGTTGAGGCTGTCCCCGAAGACCACGAAATTTGTATAAGGATTGGGTGCGGCGTTCGCCTGGGCGCATGCCATCGCGAGCAAGCATCCTGCGAGCGGTACAAACAACGACTGTTTGATCATGAGCAAGTCCGTTTATTTATTGTTGTAGTGAACGAAACGACAGTACCAAAAACTTTCGGCCTTTTGCCATCTGTCGCGAAGCCTTTGATAGTTTCGCGGGCAGTAGCCCCGGCGATATTGCACGCTCTGCCCAGCTAAGTTACTGTGCCGGGACGTACGAACGAGACCTTCCCCGTGTTGATCATCAGCAAACTCCTGGATCAAGTCATCAAGGCACACGCCCGCTGGCGTTGGCGCGCCTGAATTCTTTTGCCGGCCTCGCCGGACCTGTACCGCTTCGCCTTCTTTACCTGTTTGAAATGCCGCTTTGCTGGCGCTACTCCAGCACCTGACAAAGCGCAGCGCTCTGCGGGTCAATCATTCGAAGGCCATCTTTAAAGTCAGTGAATTCAAGAGGTTCTTAACGCCATGTTGCTGATGATCGATAACTACGACTCCTTTACCTACAACGTTGTGCAGTACCTGGGCGAGCTCGGCTCCCAGGTCAAAGTCGTGCGCAACGATGAACTGACCATCGCTGAAATCGAAGCCCTCAATCCTGAGCGCATCGTGGTGTCCCCCGGTCCTTGCACCCCGACCGAAGCCGGCATCTCGATTGAAGCGATCAAGCATTTCGCCGGCAAACTGCCGATTCTTGGCGTCTGCCTGGGTCACCAATCCATCGGCCAGGCCTTTGGCGGCGATGTGGTGCGCGCCCGTCAAGTGATGCACGGTAAGACTAGTCCGGTATTTCACGAGGACAAGGGTGTATTCGCAGGCCTGAATCGTCCGCTGACGGTGACCCGCTATCATTCATTGATCGTCAAGCGCGAAACCCTGCCCGATTGCCTGGAGCTGACGGCCTGGACCCAGCTTGAAGACGGCTCGATCGACGAGATCATGGGCCTGCGTCACAAGACCCTGAACATCGAAGGCGTGCAGTTTCACCCGGAATCGATCCTCACCGAGCAGGGCCACGAACTGTTCGCCAACTTCCTCAAACAAACCGGCGGCACGCGCTAAGGACTTATCATGAACATCAAGACAGCCCTGGGCCGTATCGTCGATCACCTCGACCTCAGCACCGATGAAATGCGCGACGTGATGCGCGAAATCATGACCGGGCAATGCACGGACGCACAGATCGGCGCGTTCATGATGGCCATGCGCATGAAGAGCGAAAGCATCGATGAAATCGTCGGCGCGGTGTCGGTGATGCGCGAACTGGCGGACAAGGTCGAACTCAAGACCCTCGACGGTGTGGTCGATGTGGTGGGCACCGGCGGCGACGGCGCCAATATCTTCAACGTGTCGACCGCCTCCGCTTTCGTGGTTGCCGCTGCTGGCTGCACCGTGGCCAAGCATGGCAACCGTGCAGTCTCGGGCAAAAGCGGCAGCGCCGATCTGCTGGAGGCGGCCGGCATCTACCTGAACCTGACGCCGGTGCAAGTGGCGCGCTGCATTGACAACGTCGGTATTGGTTTCATGTTTGCCCAGACTCACCACAGCGCCATGAAGCACGCCGCAGGTCCGCGCAAGGATCTGGGGCTGCGAACGCTGTTCAACATGCTCGGCCCGCTTACGAATCCGGCCGGTGTGAAGCATCAGGTGGTAGGCGTATTCACCCAGGCCTTGTGCCGGCCGCTGGCGGAAGTGTTGCAGCGTCTGGGCAGCAAGCATGTGCTGGTGGTGCATTCGAAGGATGGCCTGGACGAATTCAGCCTGGCTGCACCGACTTTTGTCGCTGAGCTGAAGGATGGCCAGATCACCGAGTATTGGGTCGAGCCCGAAGACCTGGGCATGAAGAGCCAGAGCCTGCATGGCCTGGCCGTGGAAAGCCCGGCGGCGTCCCTGGAGCTGATTCGCGATGCCCTGGGCAAGCGCAAGACCGAGAACGGTCAGAAAGCGGCCGAAATGATCATGCTCAATGCCGGTGCCGCACTGTATGCGGCCGACCATGCCAGCAGTTTGAAAGAGGGAGTTGCACTTGCGCACGATGCGCTGCACACCGGTCTTGCTCGAGAAAAGCTAGAGGAATTGGGTGCATTTACCGCGGTATTCAAAGTGGAGAATGAAGGATGAGTGTACCGACGGTTCTGGAAAAGATTCTGGCACGCAAAGTTGAGGAAGTGGCCGAGCGCAGCGCTCGCGTCAGCCTCGCCGAGCTGGAAAACCTGGCCAAGACGGCCGATGCACCTCGTGGTTTTGCCAAGGCATTGCTGGCTCAGGCCAAGCTGAAGCAACCGGCAGTCATTGCTGAAATCAAGAAAGCTTCCCCGAGCAAAGGTGTGATCCGCGAGAATTTCGTTCCCGCCGATATCGCCAGAAGCTACGAGAAGGGCGGTGCGACCTGCCTGTCGGTACTCACCGACATCGACTACTTCCAGGGCGCCGATGCGTACCTGCAGCAGGCCCGCGCAGCGTGCCAACTGCCGGTGATCCGCAAGGACTTCATGATCGATCCTTACCAGATCGTCGAAGCCAGGGCCCTGGGTGCCGATTGCGTGCTGTTGATCGTGTCCGCGCTGGATGACGTGAAAATGGCCGAGCTGGCGGCCGTGGCCAAAAGCGTCAACCTTGATGTGCTGGTGGAAGTCCACGACGGCGATGAGCTGGAGCGGGCTTTGAAAACCCTCGATACTCCGCTGGTCGGCGTGAACAACCGCAACCTGCACACCTTCGACGTCAGCCTGGAAACCACCCTCGACCTGTTGCCGCGGATTCCGCGCGATCGTCTGGTCATCACCGAGAGCGGCATTCTCAACCGCGCCGATGTCGAACTGATGGAAATCAGCGACGTCTACGCGTTCCTGGTCGGCGAAGCATTCATGCGCGCCGAAAGCCCGGGTACCGAATTGCAGCGACTGTTCTTCCCCGAGCGTGGCGTTCCAGTCAGCGGCTCGACCCTCGACTAAACACATCTTCACAGGCAAACCGCTTCCACTGTGGGGGCGGGCTTGCCCGCGAAGAGGCCCGCAAATCCCCTAGAGACCTCAGGTCTGTCGGAGCCTTCCATGTCGCTGCCAACCTCCCTGACCATCGAAGCCGGCCTGCAGGCCGAACAAGATCTGCTGGCCTCGGTTTGCGCCGGCGACGCGGAGTTCGGCCTGCTGTTCTGGCAACCGAGCGATCAGGCATTGGTCATGCCGCGCCGCTTGAATCGCTTGCCGGGTTTCGAGGCGGCCTGTGAAGTGTCGGCGGCAGCAGGTTGGCCGGTGCTGCTGCGCGATACCGGCGGCGAACCGGTTCCACAATCCGCCACAACGATCAATATCGCCCTGGTTTACGCGCCTCCACGCAGCGAAGGTGATTTGAACCGCATCGAAACCGGTTACCGGCGCCTCTGCGACCCTATCTGCCAGTTGCTGGATGAATTGGGTGGCACGTCGTCCCTTGGCGAAATCGACGGTGCGTTCTGCGATGGTCGCTTCAACGTCAACCTCGACGGGCGCAAAATGGTTGGCACCGCCCAGCGCTGGCGCCAGAGCCAGGGTGGCCAGCGTCCGGTAGGCCTGGTGCACGGTGCGATGCTGATGGATAACGACCGGGCGTCAATGGTCGCCGCGGTCAATCGCTTCAACGAGGCCTGTGGTCTGGAGCAACGAGTACGCGCCGAAAGCCACATCGCATTGCATGAGAAGTTCACGGCACCCGATGCACTGGCGCGCCTCGACGAACTCTATCGGTTGATGCTGGCACAGATGTTCAGCGGCTAGGTTTTCGAGCCTAACGCGTACCGAAGACCACCATGGTCTTGCCTTTGACGTCCACCAGGTTGCGTTCTTCCAGATCCTTGAGCACGCGACCGACCATCTCCCGGGAACAACCGACAATCCGCCCGATTTCCTGACGGGTTACCTTGATTTGCATGCCATCGGGGTGGGTCATGGCGTCTGGCTGTTTACACAGCTCCAGCAGGCAGCGGGCAACGCGGCCGGTCACGTCAAAGAATGCCAGGTCACCGACCTTGCGTGTGGTGTTGCGCAGGCGCTGTGCGATTTGTCCGCTGAGGACGTAAAGAATGTCCGGATCCTGCTGGGACAGCTCGCGGAATTTTGCGTAGCTGATTTCCGCAACTTCGCATTCGACCTTGGCCCGCACCCAGGCACTGCGCTCCTGCTCAAGGCCGGCTTGCTCAAACAGGCCCAACTCACCGAAAAAGTCCCCGGCGTTCAGGTAGGAAATAATCATTTCCCGCCCATCGTCATCCTCGATCAGGATGGTGACTGAGCCTTTGATGATGAAGAACAGCGTTTCCGAGCGGTCACCAGCACAAATGATGTTGCTCTTGGCCTGATAGCGGCGGCGCTGGCAATGCATCAACAGCTTGTCGAGGTTCTTGATCTTGGGGTTGGGGGCAATAGCAACCATGGTTGTATCCCGAAAAGACTGCACGGTGTGGTTTTTATAAATAGCGAACGCTGGAGTGAGGCTGGCCATGCGCCATTGAATTGGCGCCAGCTTACCAGACACTTCCTGAAATATTCGAGCATTTACCTACAAGGCAGTGGGATATGTCCTAGGACGCCGGGCGCTGTCAATCTCGGGGGCTGTGCTAAGCTGGCGACCCTTTTTTATACAGTGGAGTCTTGGCGATGAAGGCACGCATCCAATGGGCTGGCGAAGCCATGTTCCTCGGCGAATCCGGTAGCGGTCATGTCGTGGTCATGGACGGTCCGCCCGAGGCCGGCGGACGTAACCTGGGTGTCCGGCCGATGGAAATGCTGCTGCTGGGTGTCGGCGGTTGCAGCAATTTCGACGTGGTCAGCATCCTCAAGAAGTCCCGCCAGGCCGTCGAGAGCTGCGAAGCCTTCCTCGAAGCCGAGCGCGCGACCGAAGATCCAAAGGTTTTCACCAAGATCCACATGCACTTCGTGGTCAAGGGCCGCGGGCTGAAAGAGGCCCAGGTCAAACGCGCCATCGAATTGTCTGCCGAGAAGTATTGCTCGGCCTCGATCATGCTCGGCGCGGCTGGCGTGGCAATTACCCACGACTACGAGATCATCGAACTCGGTTGAATCGACATTCAACTATCATAAATGCAGTGCAGACTCTGGCGAACACAAGCTGACGTCTGCATAATGCGCCACTTTTTTCAGGGTAGTGGCCCGTCAGCCGACAGGCCTCGCACCCGAACAGACAACCAAAATCGCCATCGCGAAGAGGTGTTAACCGTCCTACGCAGGTGCGTTGTTCGCATCTGACGGGCATGCTTGATCACGCGGCCGGGCCGCAAACACATAGAGAGTTTTTAACGGTGAAAAGCAAACTCAAGCTCCACGGGTTCAATAACCTGACAAAGACCTTGAGCTTCAACATCTATGACATCTGCTACGCGGAAACCCCGCAAGACCAGCAGGCATACGTCGAGTACATCAATAAAGAGTACAACGCGAAACGCCTGACGCAGATCCTCACGGAAGTTGTCGATATCATTGGTGCCAACATCCTGAACATTGCCAGTCAGGACTATGAGCCGCAGGGCGCCAGCGTCACGATCCTGATCTCCGAAGAGCCGGTAACCCCGACCGACAGTCAGATCGAAGAGTCTCCGGGCCCGCTGCCCGAAATCATTCTGGCCCACCTCGACAAGAGCCACATCACGGTGCACACCTACCCGGAAATCCATCCGGTCAGCGGTATTGCAACCTTCCGTGTGGACATCGACGTGTCGACTTGCGGGGTCATTTCACCGCTTAAAGCGCTCAACTTCCTGATTCACCAGTTCGATTCGGACATCGTGACCGTGGACTACCGTGTGCGCGGCTTCACCCGTGACGTTGAAGGCAAAAAGCACTTCATCGACCACGAGATCAACTCGATCCAGAACTACCTCTCCGATGACACTCGCGACGCGTACCAGATGACCGACGTGAACGTGTACCAGGAAAACCTGTTCCACACCAAAATGCTGCTGAAGAACTTCGAACTGGATAACTACCTGTTCGGTGACGCCACCAGCAACCTGTCCTCTGAGCAACGCGCCCAGGTGACCGAGCGGGTGAAACACGAAATGCTCGAAATCTTCTACGCGCGCAACATGGCGTAAGATTCTCGAACACAAAAAAGGCGACTACCTCACGGCAGTCGCCTTTTTTATTGCCCAAGTGCAGCCCCTATGGGAGCGGGCTTGCCCGCGAAGAGGCCCTCACAGGCGACCGGGAAATCAGATCCGGTAAGTACTCTTGGTCATCACCTTGGCCATCAGACTCATCCCGAACTTCACCGGCGCCGGAAAGCGGAACCCGCCAGCCTCCAGCGCGCTTTCGGCATGCTGTTCTTCATCGATACGCATCTGCTCAAGAATCGCCCGGGATTTTTCATCCTCGGCCGGCAATTGCTCCAGGTGTTCGTTCAGGTGTTTGCACACCTGGTCTTCCGTTGCCGCCACGAAGCCCAGGCTGACTTTGTCGCTGATCAGGCCGGCCACAGCGCCAATTCCGAACGACATGCCATAAAACAGCGGATTGAGGATGCTGGTGTGGCTACCCAGTTGATGGATGCGTTGTTCGCACCAGACCAGATGATCGATTTCTTCTTCGGCGGCATGTTCCATGGCGGCACGCACCTGCGGCAGTCTGGCGGTCAGCGCCTGCCCCTGATACAGCGCCTGGGCGCAGACTTCGCCGGTATGGTTGATGCGCATCAGGCCGGCAACGTGGCGCGTGTCTTCGTCGCTCATTTTTGCATCGGGCTGCACGATGGCCGGCGACGGACGGTACGGCTGGCCGCTGAAGGGCAGCAGGGTGCGCATCGCGGCATCGGCTTGCAGCAGAAGGCGGTCAATGGGCGAGTAGTGACGTTGGGTAGTCATGCTGACCTCCGGGGGAATTTCGGCGGCCAGTTTAACCCAATCGGCCGGGGAAGGTTTGCGCTGGGTCAAAAGCGAAAAAAGATCGCAGCCTTCGGCAGCTCCTGCAGAGATCGGTGTAGGAGCTGCCGAAGGCTGCGATCTTTGAGGGCTTGGCGAATCAGCCCGGCGGCCAGTGCATCTGGCGCTGGCCAAGCACGTGCATATGAATGTGGTAGACGGTTTGCCCGCCTTCTTCATTGCAGTTCATGACGACGCGGAAGCCTTTTTCGCAGCCCAGTTCCAGGGCCAGGCGCTGGGCGGTGAACAGAATGTGTCCGGCCAGTGCCTTGTCGTCCTCTGTCAGATCGTTCAGGGTGCGAACCGGCTTCTTCGGGATCACCAGGAAATGTACCGGTGCCTGTGGGGAAATGTCGTGGAAGGCCAGAACCTGGTCGTCCTCGTAAATGATCTTCGCCGGGATTTCCCGGTTGATGATCTTGGTGAACAGAGTATCCACAGCTGTTTTCTCCGTTGTTTGGGCTGGCCTGAGTGTACTCATGGCGTATGCCGGCGCCCAGCCTTTTACCTTGAGTTGAATCAGCGCGGGCAGTAGGCCTTGTTGACCATGCCGGCGATTGTGCGAGTCAGCCAGCGTGAGCCGAGCCTTGGCAGGAAGGCGAACCAGCGGTTGCGCCGCCCCGGAATAATGATCGCTTGATTCTTTTCCAGTGCGCGCACGGTGTAGAGCGCCACTTCCTCGGGACTCATCAACAGTTTGCTGTTGGTCAGTTTGTCGCCGTCGAGTTGCGCGGTACGGAAGAACGCTGTGCGGGTCGGCCCGGGGCAGAGCACCGAAACCTTGATCGCGCACTTTTTCAGCTCGACGCGCAATCCCTCGGAAAAGTGCAGCACATACGCCTTGCTGGCGTAATAGGTGCTCATCCACGGTCCCGGTTGAAACGCTGCCACCGAGGCCACATTCAGAATCTGCCCACCACCTTGCAGGGCCATGCTGTTGCCGATGGCATGGCACAGGCGGGTGAGGGCGAGGATGTTCACTTCGATCAGGTCTTGCTCGGTCATCCAGTCCTGGGCCAGAAACGGGCCGCATGTACCGATACCGGCGCAATTGACCAACAGATCGATTTGCCGGTCGCCTTCTTCCAGCTCCAGCAGGAATCCGGACAGGCGCAACGGTTCGCCCAGGTCACAGGCACGGAACAGCACTTCCACACCGAACCTTTGGGTCAATTCAATCGCAATGCTTTCCAGCTGATCACGTTGTCGGGCCACCAGAATCAGGCTGCGGCCGCGCCGGGCCAGCGCTTCGGCCATTGCCAGGCCGATGCCGCTGGAGGCGCCAGTGATCAGAGCGTAACGGGTCATGCAGTTCTCCATCGCAACAGCTCCGCGCCGCGACGCAGGTGTCACGGGCCAGGAGCGCTGTTCATTCTTTCGCAGAGTCTACAGGGGGCTGGGCCTCTTCGGCTGCATCGTCGGCGGAATTTGGCACTGGTTCGACCTCGACGTCGATTTCATCGGTGGTGATCGGACTGCTGTCGTAACTGCTCTGGGCGGCGTTTTCGTATTCTTCCTGTATCGCCGAGAGACCACCGGCCAGGGAGCCGACCAGGATCAGTGCGATGACGACCAGCCACAGCGAAGACAATACTTTGACCGCAGTACTGTTTGGCGGAGGCGGTGGACCGTAGCGGTTGGCCAGTTCGTTGCCCGGTACGACCATGGTCACGAACGGAAAGAAAGTACCCACAAACGGCACCAGGTTCAGCAGCCACAGCCAGCCGGACCAGCCGACATCGTGCAATCGTTGAACGGTGATCTGGATGCTGACGAAGGCAAATCCGACAAACAGGATCAGGGCCAGCAAGCCGCCCAGGATCAGGCCGGCGGTTGAATCCGCACCGATGAGGACCAGGGCGACCAATGCAAACACCCCGCAAACAGCCGAGAGCACCAGTGTCAGCACCAGCGTCCAGGCGAGGTAACGCAAGCGACCGATACGGCCATCGAAACTGAATGGCTTGAGCGTGGCGAATTCCGCCACGGCTTCGCCGACGGGCGCGCGAGGCGGAGCGTATGGAGACTGCGGTTCTGCCAATGCCGCCTGGCTGCTGGCCGGAGTATGGTCATGCACGTCGGCGAGGTTCAACTCGATCGGTGTTTCGGCTTCGATGCGCGCGTCGATACCGGTCTTGCTCAGCGCCTGGAGATAGGTCTGGGCATCGGCCTGCGACAGGTTGCGTTTGAGCGCTACCGGGCGCCCGGTGAACAAGCGCTCGATGGCTGTGACATCGCTTTTGAATAAATCGGCGAGATTGAGCTTTGCCGTGGTGATGTCGACACCGGGCAGCAAGGCACCTTCGAAGATGATCTTGAAACGATTTTCGCCCATGTGCGAGGCATCCTTGTCGCGAGAGGTTGAAAGAAGAAGATTGTGCCCAGGTAAGTGTAGGGCCAGCCGGGAGGGGCTGGCCAAGATTTACTGTCAGCGCGGCCAGCGTTTTGGCAGCTGGGCGGCATGCTCCAGGGCCTGGCGGTACTCGGCGTCGAGACGTGCAATCAACTGCTCGACACTCGGCAAGTCCTCGATTTCTCCCACGCCCTGGCCTGCAGACCAAACGGTTTTCCAGGCTTTGGCCTCATCGCTTACGGGTTTGAGCTTGGCACCGAAGTTGATCTCGCCCTTGCCCTGTAACGCGGCCATGTCGAAACCGGCGGCTTCCAGGCTCTGGCGCATGAAACTCGCGGGGACACCTGACACGGCTGGCGTATGGATGATGTCTGCGGCTTTGGATGTCAGCAGCATTTCTTTGTAGGCCTCGGGTGCGTGACTTTCGCTCGTGCCGATAAACCGAGTGCCAAAGTAGGCCAGGTCCGCGCCGAGCAATTGCGCGGCAAGAATTTCATGCCCGTGATTCAGGCAGCCGGCCAGCAACAGGGTCTTGTCGAAGAACTGGCGGATTTCGGCAATCAATGAGAACGGGCTCCATGTCCCGGCGTGTCCGCCGGCCCCGGCAGCCACGGCGATCAATCCATCCACGCCGGCTTCGGCCGCTTTCTCGGCATGACGACGTGTCGTCACATCATGGAACACCAGGCCGCCGTAGCTGTGCACCGCATCGACCAGTTCTTTCACGGCGCCGAGGCTGGTGATCACGATCGGCACTTTGTGCTCTACACAGATCTCCAGGTCCGCCTGTAAACGTGGATTGCTGTTATGCACGATCAGGTTCACGGCATAAGGCGCGGGGTTTTCCATGGTTGCCAGCCCGGCTTCGATCTCTTCCAGCCAGGCCTTGAAGCCGCTGCTTTCGCGCTGGTTCAGCGCCGGGAAGCTGCCGACCACGCCCTGACGACAACAGGCGAGTACCAATTGCGGATTGGAAATCAGGAACATCGGCGCAGCCACCACAGGCAGACGCAAACGTTGTTCGAGCAGAGCGGGCAGCGACATTGGAAGTACCCCGGTGAGTTGTGTCTATTGGGTTTAGAACGGCCGAACGACGACCAGAATTACGATTGCCAGCAATATCAGAACCGGAACCTCATTGAACCAGCGATAAAAGACATGGCTGCGGGTGTTTTCGCCACGGGCAAAACGTTTTACCTGGGCGCCGCACATGTGGTGATAGCCGATCAGCAACACGACCAGGGTCAGTTTGGCGTGTATCCAGCCACCCTGGCTGAAGATGCCTGGGTTGAGGTAGATGAGCCAGCCGCCGAAGATCAGCGTGGCGATCATCGCCGGGCCCATTATGCCCCGGTACAGCTTGCGCTCCATGACACTGAAGCGTTCCTTGCTGATCGTGTCTTCGCTTTGAGCGTGGTAAACGAACAGGCGCGGCAGGTAGAACAGGCCGGCAAACCAGCAGACGACGCTGACGATATGAAGCGCTTTGAGCCACAGATAAAGCATTTTTGGTTATTCCCCAATTCACGGTAGTGGGAATAGTAGAGGCTTGAGCGTCCGCACGTCACCTTGACGGTTGTCGCAGGGGCGCGCGGCCCCTATTATCGACGGCTTTCCAGTGGGTTCGTTGAGGGCAGGTTTATGGTCAAGGTCGGTATCGTCGGCGGCACGGGTTACACCGGTGTCGAACTGCTGCGTCTGTTGGCGCAACATCCGCAAGCTGAGGTGGTTGTCATCACTTCCCGATCCGAGGCTGGCCTGGCCGTAGCCGACATGTACCCGAACCTGCGAGGCCATTACGACGGCCTGGCGTTCAGCGTTCCGGACATCAAGACCCTGGGCGCCTGCGATGTGGTGTTCTTCGCCACGCCGCACGGTGTTGCCCATGCCCTGGCGGGCGAATTGCTGGCGGCCGGGACCAAGGTCATCGACCTGTCGGCCGACTTCCGTCTGCAAGACGCCGATGAATGGGCCAAGTGGTACGGGCAGCCGCACGGTGCACCGGAGTTGTTGGACGAAGCGGTCTACGGCTTGCCGGAAGTCAATCGCGAGCAGATCAAGAAAGCGCGCCTGATTGCCGTGCCGGGCTGCTACCCAACTGCCACGCAGTTGGGTTTCCTGCCATTGCTCGAAGCCGGCCTGGCCGATGCTGCGCATCTGATTGCCGACTGCAAATCCGGTGTCAGCGGTGCCGGTCGTGGTGCTTCCGTAGGTTCGCTGTACTCCGAGACGTCGGAAAGCATGAAGGCCTATGCGGTCAAAGGCCATCGTCATCTGCCGGAAATCCGCCAGGGGTTGCGTCGTGCAGCAGGCAAGGACGTCGGGCTGACCTTCGTTCCGCACCTGACACCGATGATTCGCGGCATTCACTCGACGCTCTACGCCACTGTTGTTGATCGCTCGGTGGACCTGCAGGCGCTGTTTGAAAAACGTTATGCCAACGAGCCGTTCGTCGATGTCATGCCGGCCGGCAGCCATCCGGAGACGCGTAGCGTGCGGGGGGCCAACGTCTGCCGTATTGCCGTGCATCGCCCTCAGGACGGTGACCTGGTGGTGGTGCTGTCGGTGATCGACAACCTGGTCAAAGGGGCGTCGGGTCAGGCCGTGCAGAACATGAACATTCTGTTCGGGCTGGATGAGCGTCTGGGGCTCTCGCACGCAGGCATGCTGCCGTAAGGTTTATCGCGTACAGCAAAAGGCCCGTCTGACGGGCCTTTTTGCATTCCGGGCCGGCGATCGGATTGGTTGATATACCATAACAATAGTTGACCGCTTTTCTAGGAGAAGCGGATAATGCGCGTCATCACGCAATATGACGGCGTAACGCCGGGAGATAGTCAGCATGAGCGTTGAATCCTTCACCCCCACGGCTTTGCAATTCACCCACGGTGCCGCGCACAAGGTGAAGAGCCTGGTCGATGAAGAGGGGAATGATCGCTTGAAGCTGCGCGTATTCGTTACGGGCGGCGGTTGTTCAGGTTTTCAGTACGGTTTCACTTTCGATGAGGAAGTGGCCGATGACGACACCATCGTCGAACGCGAAGGCGTGAGCCTGGTGGTCGATCCGATGAGCTTCCAGTACCTGGCCGGTGCCGAGGTGGACTACCAGGAAGGTCTGGAAGGTTCGCGCTTCGTCATCAAGAACCCGAATGCGACCACCACCTGTGGCTGCGGGTCTTCGTTCTCGATCTGATCAGCGCACCTGTTTCACAGAACGCCGCACGGCCTCAGGGTCTTGCGGCGTTTTGCTGTGTGGAGGATTTATGCGGGGTAGATGGCGCCGAGTACGCGTAATCCACGGGCACCGGTAACGCTCGGACGGTTGGCCGCGATGCCTTCGAGGCAGCAATAAGCCAGCCATGCGAAGGCCATGGCTTCGACCCAGTCGGGGTCTACGCCGTAAGTCGCGGTGCTGCTGACACTGGCGTTTGGCAGCAGGCCGGCCAGGCGATTCATCAAGGCCGTGTTGTGGGCGCCGCCGCCGCAGACCAGCAGTTCCTGCGTGTCTGCCTGGGCGCTTTGCAGTGATTCGATGATGGTCAGTGCGGTCAGTTCAAGCAGGGTCGCCTGAACATCTTCGGCGCAGAAGGCTGGCAGCTGCGCCAGATGCTGCGTCAACCATGGCAGGTTGAACACTTCCCGCCCGGTACTCTTCGGGCCTTTGGTCACGAAGAACGGGTCACTCAGTAGCGCATTCAACAGCACCGGTTGAATGTTGCCGCTGGCAGCCCATTGGCCGTCACGGTCAAAGTGGTCGCCGCGTTGCTGGTGAATCCAGGCGTCCAGCAGCACATTGCCCGGGCCGCAGTCGAAACCGGCGACCGGCTTGCCGGGCTCGATCAGGCTGAGATTGCTGAAACCGCCTACGTTCAGTACTGCACGATTCCCGATCCGTTCTTCAAACAGGGCTTCGTGAAAGGCGGGAACCAGCGGTGCACCTTGTCCTCCGGCAGCGACATCGCGGCTGCGGAAGTCGCTGACCACGGTGATGCCGGTCAGCTCCGTCAGCAGGGCCGGGTTGCCGATCTGCACGGTGAAACCGCGTGCCGGTTCATGGCGGATGGTCTGGCCATGGCTGCCAATGGCACGAATGTCGTCAGGCTTCAGTTGCTGTTGAGCGAGAAGGGTGTGAATCCCTTGCGCTGCCAGTTTCACCCAGTTCTGCTGGGCGATGGCGGAGCGGGCGATTTCGTCCGGGCCGCTGGCGCACAAGCCGAGCAGCTCGGCGCGCAGGGAGTCGGGCATCGGGATGTAGTGGGAGGCGATCAGCCTGATCGCCGGGGCTTGCTCGATCAGCGCGATATCCAGGCCGTCAAGGCTGGTCCCGGACATCACACCTATATAGAGCGCCATGACTTAACGCTTGCTCGAAGCCAGCATCGTGGCTTTTTCCTGATCCATGCGCGCCATCAGGGGCTGGCTTTGGGCGAGGAAGCGTGCGCGTTCGCCCTTGGCAATCGGATCGGCCATTGGCAGTTTCTGGCCCAACGGGTCGACGTGCACACCATTGACCTGGAACTCGTAGTGCAGGTGCGGGCCGGTGGAGAGGCCTGTGGTGCCGATATAGCCAATCACCTGGCCCTGCTTCACCGTGCCGCCAGTCTTCACGCCTTTGGCGAAGCCTTGCATGTGGCCGTAGAGCGTGGTGTAGGTATTGCCGTGTTGGAGAACGACGGTATTGCCGTAGCCACCCCGGCGACCGGCCAGCAAGACCTTGCCGTCACCGGCTGCCTTGATCGGCGTGCCGCGCGGTGCTGCGTAGTCGACGCCTTTGTGGGCGCGGATCTTGTTCAGGATCGGGTGTTTGCGGCCCATGGAAAATTTCGAGCTGATGCGGGCGAAGTCCACCGGTGTGCGGATGAATGCCTTGCGCATGCTGTTGCCGTCAGCGGTGTAGTAGCTGCTGTTACCTTGTTTGTTGGTGTAGCGAACGGCGGTGTAGGTCTTGCCGCGGTTGGTAAAGCGCGCCGACAGGATCGGGCCGTTACCGACGGCCTTGCCGTTGACCACTTTCTGCTCGTAGATCACGTCGAATTCGTCGCCCTGGCGAATGTCCTGGGCGAAGTCCACGTCGTAGCCAAACACACTGGCCATGTCCATGGTCAGGCTGTGGGACAGGCCCGCTCGGGCCGCAGACTGCGACAGCGAGCTGTTGATCACGCCATGAACATAAGCGGAGCGCACGGTCGGTTTCGCTGTGATGCGATTGAACGTGTAGCCCTTGTCGTTCCTGGTCAGGCTGATGCTTTCGACGTCGTTGAGCTTGCTGTGCAAGTTGGTCAACTGGCCGTCAGGGCTCAGTTCGAATTCAAGTTTTTGGCCACGCTTGAGCTGGCTGAACTGCTTGGCCTGCTTGTCGCTGGCCAGTATTTCATGCACTGCAGTGGCTGGAAGCCCGACTTTCTCGAACAGCGTGGAGAGGGTATCGCCCTTGGCGACGATCACTTCCCTGTGGCTTGCTGGCTTCTTTTCTTCAACTTCAACTTCAACTTCAACGACCGGCGCCGGTTCGGCTTGAGCGGCTTCCTGAGTGTCCTCGGCGCTGTTGTCGATCTGCGCGAAGGGGGATGTTGCAGGCTCATTTGTGGCTTGAGCGACGTCAGCAGCGTCTTGATCTTGTGTCAGTTGTTCAGCAGGACTTTCCAGTTCAAGACTCAGGGTCGTTTTTTTGGCTTCAACATCGCTGGAAGGGAATACCAGGAGCGCCAGGCTGAGAAGGGCGGCGATTCCACTTGCGGCGAGCAGGTGGGTCTTCGGGTAAAGCGGCGGCGCTTTAGACGATTCTTTGGTCATAAGTGGTTTTGACTTTGAAAAAGATGAATTGGAAAAGATGAATGACATGATGAAGATGAAATAACTGTATAAAATATAACCAAATCATCTCTGAAGCAAGTCCGTAGGTGCCCTACCTGCGGATTGGCGTCCGTGCGCCGGGCAAACCTTGTATTTGACGCGCGATCTTGTATGGTTGGTTCCCTTTGAATCTGAGCCTTGCGGGTCTGTTATGAAGTCGGTTGAAGAGCAGCTAGCGCTGATCAAACGTGGTGCGGAAGAACTGTTGGTCGAGTCCGAGCTGATTGAAAAGCTCAAGCGTGGCCAGCCCCTACGTATTAAGGCAGGCTTCGATCCAACGGCTCCGGACCTGCACCTGGGCCACACCGTGCTTATTAACAAGCTGCGTCAGTTCCAGGAGCTGGGGCACCAGGTGATATTCCTGATTGGTGACTTCACCGGGATGATCGGCGATCCGAGCGGCAAGAGTGCTACGCGTCCGCCGCTCACTCGCGAGCAGGTCCTCGAGAATGCCGAGACCTACAAGACTCAGGTCTTCAAGATTCTGGATCCGGCAAAAACCGAAGTGGCCTTCAACTCCACCTGGATGGATCAGATGGGGCCGGCCGACTTCATTCGCCTGACTTCGCAGTACACCGTGGCTCGCATGCTCGAGCGCGATGATTTCGACAAGCGCTACACGACCAATCAGCCAATCGCCATTCACGAGTTCCTCTATCCGCTGGTTCAGGGTTACGACTCGGTAGCTCTGCGCGCAGACGTCGAGCTCGGCGGTACCGATCAGAAGTTCAACCTGCTGATGGGGCGTGAGCTTCAGCGTGGTTATGGCCAGGAAGCTCAGTGCATCTTGACCATGCCGCTGCTTGAAGGCCTGGATGGCGTGAAGAAGATGTCCAAGTCCTTGGGCAACTACGTCGGCATCCAGGAAGCGCCAGGTGTGATGTACAGCAAGCTGGTTTCCATTCCGGATGCGCTGATGTGGCGCTACTTCGAATTGCTCAGCTTCCGCTCCATGGATGAGATCAATGCGTTCCGCGCTGATGTGGAGGCGGGTGCCAATCCGCGCGACATCAAGATCAAGCTGGCTGAAGAGATCGTTGCGCGCTTCCATGGTGAGGAGGCTGCGGCCAATGCCCATCGCGCCGCCGGTAACCGTATGAAGGATGGCGAGCTGCCGGATGATCTGCCGGAAATCGAATTGACTGCTGCCGAGGATATGCCGATCGCTGCCGTCCTTAATAAAGCAGGGCTGGTCAAGAATTCGGCGGTGGCTCGAGATCTCCTGGGTTCCGGTGGTGTGCGTATAGATGGTGAGGTTGTCGATCGCACCTTTATATATGCGCTGGGCGCGACCCATGTTTGCCAGGCCGGGAAGAAGGCATTTGCGCGTATTACGCTCAAGGCTGAATAAAGTTGGAATTAAGTGTTGACGGCGAATTTTAGAAGCCTATAATTCGCCCCACTTCCGGCGCAGTCGAAACGGAAAACTCCTTGATAAACAAAGAGTTGCGCAGTTTTCGACAGCGGGTTGCTTCAGGTCATCGAAGCCGAAAGGAAGTTGAAAAAGAGGTGTTGACAGCAGCGGGTAACGCTGTAGAATTCGCCTCCCGCTGACGAGAGATCGAAAGCGCAAGTGGTTGAAGTTGTTAAGGATTCCTTGAA